>JAPKHB010000381.1 GCA_026647295.1 Planctomycetota bacterium
GGCGTGCGTCGGAACTCATGCGCAGAAGCATCGCACGCAGCCGGGGGAATACAACTATTTTCTGCTCTGGTCAATAATCGAGGCGGTAGTGGGTGGCGATCAGGAGCGCCTCGGCGCGCAGGGCGGGGGTGCTGCTCGCCCGCCACGTCGCGATCCGCAGCTCCACCGTCTCCAGGTCGAGCCAGCCCACGCGCAGGATGAGTTCGCGGTGCAGGCGCGGATCCTCGCCCTTGAGGCAGGCGTCTTCCAGGGCGGCAAGGGCGGGGGCGACCGTCGGGAGGTCCTGCGCCTTTGCGGCCGTCCACCACAGGTCCAGGCGGTGCCGGTCGGCCGGGAGCCTAAGGCCCGACAGCCGCCCCAGCGCGTCCAGCGCCGCCGCGCGCACCGCACCCTCCTTCGCCCAGAGCGCGTCCAGGAGGAGCGGGACGTCGACGCCCGAACCGACGCGGCCCAGCGCCCGTAGCGCCGCCGCCTTGCACTCGACCTCCAGCGTGCTCGTCGCCCGCCGCACCTCGCGCGCCACCGCGCGCGTGCGCAGGCCCAGGTGGCCGAGGGCGTCCAGCGCCGCCCGGCGCACGCGCGTGTCGCCCGCCCGCACCAGGCGCGCGAGGCCCTCGGCGGCCGCCCGTCCGCCCGTCTGCTGGAGCGCCGCCACCAACTCCAGGCCCGCCGGGGCGGCGTGGTAGGTGGCGTCGGCCGTGTAGCGGTCCACCACCGGCTCGGCGGCCGGATGGCCAAGGGCCGCGACCATGCCGCCCAGGGTCTCTGGCAGCGCGCGCTCCTCCGCCGCCTGCGCGGGGCGGACGAGGAGGAGGAGGCCAAGGAGCAGGAGCGGGGATCGCGTCATGGGCTAGCGCTTCGGGCGCGTGACCTCACGCCAGTACAGGCGCTCGAGCGTCGGCACGCTGATCAGGCCCTGGTCGCCGAGCGCCTTGTCGTAGTGGAAGGCGTTGGCGCCCTGCATGTCGATGCGCCGGGCGAGCGCCGAGCCGTAGAAGGTGTTGCCCCCGCCCAGCGCGAGGTCCGCGCCCGGCGCGTAGAGCGCCATCGAGATCGTCGATTCGCCGTTGATCTTCACGATCGCGCTCGACGGCGCCACGCCTCCCGGCAGCGGGTAGGGGTGCACGACGATCTGCACGTCGCCCGGCCGGTCGGCGAGGATCGAGGATCCGGACTTGACGTCGATCGCCTCGGTCACGTAGATGCGCGCAGGTCCCGTCACCTGGAGCCGGCTCTCGGCGTTGAGGTCGATGCGCCGGAAGAAGTACACGCCCCCGGGCATGGTCACGGTGGAGTTGGCCGTCGCGGACAGGGTCATGGTCGAGGGGTTGTAGGGGCTCGACTTCTTGCCGCCGCCGGTCGAACCGTCCCCGCTCGTCGCCGTGATCGCCAGGTTGTTGTTGTTGTTCATCGCGGTGACGAACTCGGACTGGGGCGCCGGTGGGAACTCGTAGGCCACCTGGCGGGGGAACTGATCGCCGGTCACGGTGGGCGAGCCGGCCTTCACGACCTGCATCAGCGGCCCGGGGATCGCGTTGCCCCGGACGATGATGTCGGATCCGTCCAGCACGATGTCCTGGTTGCTTCCCACGCTGCCCCCCGTCTGGGCGTAGGGGCCGTAGGCGTCGGAGTTCACGGCCTGGGAGGCGTACGTCCCGGTCCGGCTGTCGTAGGCGTCGGTGGTCGCGCTCGCCAGCGTGAGCGTCTCGAGCGAGTAGAGGCTCTCCTGGAACATCCCGCTCACCCGGCGCCGCACGCCGACCTCGAAGATCCGCGTGCTGTTGAGGTAGTTGGCCCGCGCCGTCAGCACGAAGCGGTCCGGGCTCACCGGGTCGGAAGCCGCCGTCACCTGGTAGGTCCCGTTGCCGTAGGCCCCCGCGACGCTGCCGATGCCGTCCGTGCCGTAGTCGGTCTGGGTGCGGACCTCCATCTCGGCCTGCACGATCCCGGCCTCGGCGATCTCCAGCGACCGCAGGTTCTGCTCGTGGCGGTCGAGCGACTTGCGCGCCGCCATGCCTTCGTAGATGAGGCCGATGCCCAGACCCGAAAGCAGGATCGTGAGGAAGAGGACCAGGGCGAGGGCGACACCGCGTTCGCCGCCGGTGCGCGCAGGGAGGCGGGGGCTCGGGGGGGTCATGGATTGCTCCCGCGGGCCCCGGGGGCCCGCCGCACCTTCCGCCGCCATCCCGTGCTCGAGGTCCGCTGGGTCCGCTGCCTGGGGTCGGCCCTCGGGCGTAGTTCCGGCGCGCGCATGGGGCCTAGCGCCGGGGCTCCGTGACCTCGCGCCAGTACAGGCGCTCGACCGTCGCCACGCTGTAGATGCCCACGTCTCCGAGCGCCTTGTCGTAGTGGAAGAAGTTGCCGCCGTGCAGGTCGATCCGCCGCGCCAGCGCCGACCCGAACAGCTCGTTTCCGCCCCCGAGCGAGAGGTCGCCGCCGGGCGCGTAGAGCGCCATCGAGATCGTGGACTGGCCGTTGAGCTCGACGACCGCCTGGGCGGGCGCCACGCCGTCGGGGAGCGGGTACGGATGGACGAAGAGTTGCGCGTCGCCGGGGCGACCGGCCCGGATCGAGGCCCCGGACTGGAGGTCGATGGCCTCGGTCACGTAGATGCGGGCCGGTCCGGTGATGCGAAGCGTGCTGTGCGCACCCATGTCGATGCGCCGGAAGAAGTAGGTCCCGCCCGGCATCGTGGCCGTGGCGTTGCCCGAGAGCGTGAGGCTCATCGTGTCCGGGTTGTAAGGACCAGACTTCCCCCCCCCGTTGCCACCGCCCTTTCCGTTCCCGTTGCCCCCGCCGGACTCCTCCACCGAGATGGACTCGTTGTCGTTGGCTTTGAGCGCCGCCTCGAATTCCGCCTGCGACACGGGCGGGAATTCGAAGGCCACCTGGCGCGGAACGCGGTCCCCCGTCACGACCGGGGCGCCGTGGGTGACCACCTGCATCAGGGGCCCGGGGATGGCGTTGCCCCGCACCGTGTTGGCCGAGCCGTTGAGCACGATGTCCTCGTTGCTCCCGACGCTCCCGCCGTAGTCCGCGAAGGTCCCGTAGGCGTCGGACTGGACGGCCTGCATGGCGTAGGCGCCCAGCCGGCTGTCGTAGGCGTCGGTCGTGGTGCTGGCCAGGGTCAAGGTTTCGAGCGAGTAGAGGCTCTCCTGGAACATCCCGCTCACCCGGCGCCGGATCCGTGCATTGTTTTGAAGGCGCTGGTTTCAAAAACATCAATAATCTCATCCACCCGTTTAACGGGCGACACCCGT
>JAPKHB010000382.1 GCA_026647295.1 Planctomycetota bacterium
GGAGCGAATCAATCGTCTGCGCGAACTCGTTGACCGCCTTTGTCTCTGACTGATTTTTTGCCACAACGGGCCAGTAGGATTCCATCAGTTGATAGGTTTTGCGGCCGAAGAGGATGACATCCACGCTGCGCAATAAATCGGTGTAGTACGCATGCAACTCGTCATCCGCGATCATGTCTTCATGGCCGCAGCAACCATCCATGGTAATATTGATTCCGAAAATGACTTTTCTCATTTGTTGCTCCTTTCAGCCGGGGGCCTGCGATCAAAATCGCAGGCTATGAGGCATAAGTCGTCTAAAGACCACTCTGGTCCAACAAGATCGAGTCGCATGCATGCGAATTACGTTTCTTACTTCCCCGCAGAACGCCGCCGCGCGCTTTCTGCCACCATCTCAGTCAAGTCCGCGGCCGGGCGAATCTCAAAAGGCCCCGCCTTCACGCCGGCGGGCTACGTCATCCGGCTCGGCGGACAGTTCGAGGCCCAGGAGCGCGCCGCCCGCGTGATCGTCTGGCTCTCGTTCGCCTCGCTGGGACTGATGTTCCTCGTGCTCTGGGGCCACTTCGGCTCGGTGAACCTTACGCTCCAGGTGCTGCTCAACATCCCGTCGGCGTTCCTGGGCGCGGCGGTGCTCCTGCTGGTGACCGGGCAGACGCTGTCGATCGCAACGCTGGTGGGCTTCGTGGCGCTGGGCGGGGTCGCGTCGCGCAACGGCATCCTGCTGCTGGACCACTACCTGCACCTGATGCGCGAGGAGGGCGCGGCCTTCGGGCCGGAGCTGATCCGGCGGGCGGGCCGCGAGCGCATCGTGCCGGTGGTGATGACCGCGCTGACCAGCGGCATCGCGCTGGTGCCCCTGTTCCTCTCTCCGGGCGAGCCGGGCCGCGAGCTGCTCTACCCGGTCGCCACGGTCATCCTCGGCGGGCTCGTGTCGAGCACGCTGCTCGACGTGCTGCTCACGCCGGGCGTCTTCCACCTCTTCGGCCGCCGGTCCGCCGAGCGCGCGCGGGATCGCCGCGATCCCCACGCGCTGGCGGCGGCCCAGCGGGCCCTGGCCTTCGACGATCCCCCCCCGACGGAGAACCCCCGATGACCCGACGCCTGCGCACCGTCCTCGTCCTGCTGTCCCTGGGCCTCGCCGCGAGCGCATGCGGCGGAGAGGAGAGCCCCTCCCCCGCCGCCCCGCCGGCGGACGCCACCGACCACGGCCACGACCACGACCGCGGCCCCCACGGGGGGACCGTGCTCGAGTCGGCCGACGGGAAGGCGCACTTCGAGATCCGACACGATCCCGCCGCCGGGACGGCGGAGCTTCACGTGCTCGACGCCGACCTGCGCCCCCGCGCCGCGGACGAAGCGCCGGTCCTCCAGCTCCGCACGTCCGCGGGCCCGGTCGCCCTCACGGCCGCCGCGCTGCCCGGCTCCGCGCCCCCAGGCAGCGCCTGGCGCTTCGAGGGCGACGCCCTGCGCACGCAGGCCGAGGGCCGCCTGCGGGTCAAGGTGGACGGCCTCCTCTACACGCCGGACTTCGCCCACGCCCACGGCGCCGAGGAGCACGGCCACGGGCCGCACGACGGGATGGTCGCGGCGCTGTCCGATGCCGCTGGCGCAGTGCGCGGCCACCTCGAACTCAAGTTGCACGACGACAAGGGCGACCTGGAGGCTTGGCTGTATCGCGACGCCGGCGGAACGGAGCCGCTGGACCTGCCGCTGGACGCGCAGGTGGTGGTGCGCTTCCCCGAGCGGGGTGCCGAGGTCCGGCTCGCGGTGCGCGACGCCGAGCAGAACCCGGACGAGGACGGGACGCCCACCGTCCGCGCGGGGAAGACGAACTACTTCATCTTCCCGGGCGCGACCGGGGCGGACGCGACGTGGCTCATGGGAGCCTCGTTCCAGGCGCCGGTCGAGGTGGAGGTGCCCGGGCCCGACGGGGTCCTGCGCACCGAGCGATTCACGCTGCGCCCGCACACCCACTGATCCGGGGGGGCCGCCGCCGGCGGTCCGGCGCGCCGCGCCCGGCGGTCAGCGCGCCGGGCCCTCCGCCGCCGGGTCGCTCACCCGCCCGACGAAGAGCACGGCCCCGCTCGGGACGTGGCGGATCGTGAACAGGAAGGGCCGGTCGGCGTGAAAGGGCAGCGGCCGGTCGGCCGGCCCGGCGGCCTCCCCCACGGCCGGCATCGCGGTCGCCGCGGCGGCCTCGGTCCCCTCCTCGTCCACCGCGACGTAGCCCTGGTGGGCCACCGCGCCGATGAAGAGCCGCTCGCTGCGGGTGATGCCACCGAACTCGGCCCGGTTCGGGTCGAAGGCGGCCTCGAGCCCCAGCGCGCGCAAGGCGCGGGAGAGGTCGAAGGCCCGGCGCACCGTGAAGCGCGGCAGCTTGAGGTCGATGCGGCGCGACGCCCCCTCCCCCGCGGCCGAAAGCGCCGTGCCGAGCGCCCGCTCGAGGTCGGGAAGCCCCCCCGGCCCGGTGGGCAAGTAGACCCGCATCTCCAGCGGCCCGCGGTAGGGCAGCGCGACCCAGCGCACGCCCCCGCCTTCGCCATAGCGAAGGTCGCGCTCGGCGGCGAGGAAGGGCACGCGCCGGGGCCCGTCCGGGGCCGCGAACTCGCCCACCTTCGTCGCGCCTTCGTAGAACCGCTCGGACCACGCGGCCTTGAGGTAGAGCGCGTTGGCCAGCACGAGGCGCGTCTCGGGCGAGAGCGCGCCCCGGGGCACCAGATCGCGGATGCGCTCCCGGGTTTCCCGGGCCGCCCAGGCGTTGATGCGCTGGCGCACCGGCTCGGGCACCGAGAAGTCCTCGATCGCCAGCGGCGCGCGGTAGGTCTGCTCGAGCACGGCGAGAAACGCGGGCTCGAAGGCGTAGCCCCGCTGGCACCAGAGCCGGTTGGCCAGGCGGAACTCGTAGGCGGGCGGTTGCGTGGCGCCGCGCGCCTCCCCCGCGCGAACGGGCGGGGGGCGCAGCGCCTCGGCCAACTCGGCCAGACGCGCGGCCAGGTCGCCTTCGCCGGCGCGCAGCAGGCGGTCCAGGGCGGCGCGCGTCTGGGCCTCGGCCCCCTCCCGAACCATGGCCAGCGCGAGGTAGACGCTCAAGGGCGAATGGATGAGGTTGCCCTCCTGCGACGCCACGGCGCCGTGCAGGTCGCAGGCGAACGCCGTGATCGCCGCCCCGACGGCGCGCGTGTCCGCCGGCGGCCGGGGGGCCTTCTCCCCGGCGTTCGCGGAGGGCCCCGCGCCCACGGCAAGGAGCAAGGCGAGC
>JAPKHB010000383.1 GCA_026647295.1 Planctomycetota bacterium
AGTGATCACCATCCCCAAGAACTTCGCGCCACGCTTTTTCAAAGATCGGAAGAGCAGGGCCAGGGGGGCCACACCCGGGTGCGGGCGCACTATATCAATCGGCGTGCCCTACGCCCGCGCCGGCCGGCGCCGCGCCCGGTTTTTGGGCCTGGCGCGGCGGCCGTGTCCCGCCGAGGCTCCCCTCTGCGGCGCCCGCTGGTCACCGGGTGACCAGCGCCTGTGCAACGCCCCTACCGGGCGCCGGGAGCCCTGGCACCGCCGCGCGGCGGGGCGACCGAACCGCCGGGTACCCGTTCAGCCCCTTCGACCTCGGGCGGCGCGTCCGGCGCGGGAGCCCTCCCTCCGATTGCGGGATCCGGCGACCGTTCCTGCGCCATCGGCGCGCCCGGAGGGGCGCGGGGGGGTGCAGGGGGGGTGTGCGCAGCACCCCCCCTGCCAAGACGAGGCACGCGCCAGCGTGCCGGTCTTGCACCGTCCGCGCGGCAGCGCGGAGCAAGGGGCAGGGGGCATGGCGCGCAAGGTGCCGGCGGCCAAGTGGGCTGCCGCGTGCATTGCGCCGGGGAGGAATGCCATGCAGGACGACGCGTGGTCTGCCCACGCGAGGACGACGAAGGGCCCCGAGCGCCCCCTCCCGGTGCGCCGTACGTCCCAACCTCCGACCCCGGAACGCGGACACCGCCGGACCGGGGTTCAGACGGGGTGGCCCGAGGCGGCCTGGGCGGCCTCGGCCGCGCGCCGTAGCGCCGCGACCCGGTCGGTCGCCTCCCAGGGCAGGCCCTCGCGGCCCAGGTGCCCGTTGCGGGCGGTGTCCTCGTAGATCGGCCGCTGGAGCTTGAGGTCGCGCAGGATGGCGTGCGGGCGCAGGTCGAAGACCTCGCCCACGGCCTTGACCAGCACGGCGTCGGGCGTGGGCTCGCGGCCCCAGCCCTCGGCGCGGATGCGCAGCGAGACGGGGCGGGCCACGCCGATGGCGTAGGCCACCTGCACCTCGCAGGCGTCGGCCAGCCCGGCCGCGACGACGTTCTTGGCGACGTAGCGGGCCATGTAGCAGGCCGAGCGGTCCACCTTGGTGGGGTCCTTGCCGCTGAAGGCGCCGCCGCCGTGCGGCGCCCAGCCCCCGTAGGTGTCCACGATGATCTTGCGCCCCGTGAGCCCCGTGTCGCCCTTCGGGCCGCCGATCGTGAAGGCCCCGGTCGGGTTCACGTGCAGGATCGTGTCGGCGTCGAGCAACTCGGCGGGCAGCAGCGGGAAGAGGTGCGCCCGCAGGTCGGCCCGGATCCGGTCCTGCCCCACCTCGCGCGCGTGGTGGGTGGAGACGACCACCGTGTGCAGCCGCCGCGGCCGGCCCTCGTCCCCGTACTCCACGGTCACCTGCGTCTTGCCGTCCGGCAGCAGGTAGGGGAGCGTGCGCTCCACGCGCAAACGTGTGAGCCCCCGGACCAGTTCGTGCGCGAGTTGGATGGGCAGGGGCATCAGCACGTCGGTGTCGCGGCACGCGTAGCCGAACATGAGGCCCTGGTCGCCGGCCCCCTGCTCCTCGGGGCGCTCGCGGTCCACGCCCTGGGCGATCTCCGCGGACTGGCGGCCCAGCGAGACCAGCACCCCCACGTCCTCGGCCGGGAAGCCGGCCCGCGGGTCGGCGTACCCGATCGACGCCATCGTGCGCCGGGCCACGGCGGCCACGTCCACGGTCGCGGACGAGGTGACCTCCCCCGCGATCACGCACAGGCCGTTGGTGACGAAGGTCTCGACCGCGACCCGCGCCCGGGGGTCCTTCGTGAGGTAGGCGTCCAGGATCGCGTCGCTGATCGAGTCACAGAGCTTGTCGGGGTGACCGGCGGTCACGGCCTCGGAGGTGAAGAGGAATCCCATCGGCGGCTCCTGGGCGCGCGGGCCCCGGGCGATCACGGGGCGCGTGGCGCGATCCTACGGATGCCATGTGACAGCGGGCGGCGAAAACCCGCCCCCCGGGCGAGTGTCAGCCCCTTCCCCGCTCGGCCCCCCCACCGTATCATCGACGGCGGTACGGAAGAGGCGCCCGGAGGGGGACGCCATGCCCCAGCGACCGCAGGCCATCCGGGCGGCAACCCCGCGTCGGCGGGCCGCCGCGTGGGTCGCGGGCGCCGCGCTGCTCCTCCTCACCGCCTGCGGCGGCGGGCCCGGGATGCGCGAACCCGGCCTCGGCACCGTCAGCGTCGTGAACGACTCGGACCTGGGCAGCAACCCGCTCACCGTGGTCGAGTTCTACCTGGCGCCCGAAGGCAGCCCGGACCCCGGGCCCAACCGCCTCGTCGCGCCGGTGCCGCCGGGGGGGATCGTGATCGTGGGGCTCTTTCCCGAGGGCCTCTACGCGGCCGCGGCCGTGCTGGAGGGCGGCGGGCAGATCGTCTTCCCCGCCACGCAGGTCCGCGCGGAGCAGCCCACGGACTTCGTGATCCCGGGCAACTGATCGGCGTCCACCGGCGCCCCCGAAAGTGGACACGGGGCCCCCGGTCGCAGTGCGGGCCCGGACGTAAGTCGCGTCCTGCAAGGCACTTGCATCCAGGGCGCGGCATTGGCACCGGCCTTGCGGACCCGGAGGCGAACCGCCCGGAGAACCCGCCATGAGTGCCGCCCCCCCCCGCGCCCTGCTGCTCGCGCTGCTCGCGGCCGCCGCGCCGCTGGCCGGCTGCGGCTCGGGACACTCCTACCACGACCACTACGATCCGCCGGAGCCCGTGCTCGGCGAGGTCGACGTCTACAACAACACCGCCGACGAGGTCCTCACCTGGTTCGGGCTCGCGCTGGCCGGGACCGGGGAGTTCAGCGGCGACCTGGTGCCCGACCTGTACCCGGGCGAGGTGGCCTACGCCGGCGCCTTCTACGAGGACTACTACGACGCGGAGGCCGACGTCGAGGACCCCTTCGGCTTCGTGAGCACGGTCTTCTTCTTCGACGTCTTCGTCGAGGCCGGGTTCGTGACCGAGTTCGAGGTCTTCTAGCGCCCGGCCCGGGCGCGGGGGAGGGCAGCACAGCAAGCGCGGCGGGCCGCCGGCCCCCGCACGGTCTTGGGAGCGGCGGGTCCCCGGGATCCCCTGGCGTGCCGGACACCGCGTCATGGTGACGTGGTGACGCCGCGGGGCCCGGGCCCGCCCTCCTCTTTCGGCGCGCCCGCGGCCATCATGCGGCCCCCCCGGACCGCCCCCCATGCGACCGTTCCCCGACCGGCTCCCCTGGCTGCTC
>JAPKHB010000384.1 GCA_026647295.1 Planctomycetota bacterium
GGGCTATCGCGTCAATCGCGGCGCGTTTCAGACGGTCAGCATGACCAGCGGCGGCGCGAATCTCTATTCCGCGGTGATTCCGGAGCAAACCAACGGCGCTTTTGTTGAATTCTATTTGAAGGCCGAGAGCATCGCCTTCCTGCGCCGGGCCTTTGCGCCGGAGTAGCGCGAAGCGGCGCGGGACCGGGAGCCCGGGCGGCCGACCCCGCGGGCGGGGCCCCGGGGCCCCGGACGCCGCGGTTCGGCCCGCCGGGGGCGGGCATCACCCGCCGGGCGGGTTGTGGCCCTGCCCCCCCCGTGGTGGAATCCCGCTTTCCGACTCCGCCGACCCGGCGGCAGCCCGCCGGAGCCCCTCCCCCCCGGGAGCTCGCATGGACGCCGCCGACGAGCCCACGCACGACGAGCCTTCAGATCCCGCGCCCGAGCCGGAGGGCTGGAGCGCCGACGAGCACTGGGAGGACGTGGACCCGGGCGAGGCGGACCGCGACGGGGAGGACGTGGACCCGGCAGACGCGGCGGAGCCGGCGGACGGGGACGAAGGGGACGACGCCGCTCCTGGCGCCGACGCGGACGCAGCCGGCGCAAGCCGGGGCGCAGGGGCGCCGGCGGCGGCCGCCCGCGGCGAGGCCGCCGCGGAGCCCGGCGGCGCGCCGCCGGCCGACGAGCCTGCCGCCGAGGCCGGCGCGGACGAGGGCACGGGGCCCGGGCGGCGCGCGCGCCGCAGCGCGCGCAAGCGCCCGCGCCGCCCGCTGCCCCGCGGCTTCGAGCCGCCGCCGCTGGCCGCGCCGCTGGCGGCCGAGGCGCGGGCCGCGGCGCTCGAGCGCCTGGCGCACGCGACCCGCATCGGGCGCGAGACGCTCGCGGCCACGCTCGGCGAGATCGACGCCGGGCGGTCGATCGCGTTCCTGGCCCGCTTCTGCCGGGGCCTGACCGGCGGGCTGGACGAACGCCGCCTCAAGCAGTTGCGCGACGAGTGGCGCTACGTGCACCGCGAGGAGGAGCGCCGCATCCAGATGCGCGAGCTCCTGCGCCAGCGCGGCGCGCTCACCGCGGCGGCGGCGGAGGCGTTGGCCAGCGCCCGCGGGATCGCCGCGATGGAGGACCTGGCGGCGCCCTACCTCCCGGTGGTGGCCAGCCGCGCGACCGTGGCCCGCGGGCTGGGCCTGCAAGACCTGGCCGACGCGATCCGCCGCGGCGGCGAGGCGCCGCTCTCGGACCTGGCCGGCCCCTTCGTGAAGGAGGGGGGCGAGCCCGGCTCGCTCGACGCGGCGCTCGGGGGCGCGCGCGACATCCTGGCCGAGGACCTGTCCCTTGACGCGGGGCTGCGCCGTGCGCTGCAGGAACTGTTCTTCCGGGAGGGGGTGCTCAAGGTGAGCGCACGCCCCGAACGCCGCCCGGCGGCCGGAGCCCGGCCCCCGGGCGCCCGCGCCCAGGCGTTGGTGGGCTTCGAGGCGCCGGTCGCCAAGGTCCCCCCGCAGAAGGTGCTCGACATCCGGCGGGCCGAGCGCGAACGGGCGGTCCTGCTCACGATCGAACCCCCCGAGGAGCGCGCGCTGGAGATCCTCCACGCCCGCACCGTACCCGCCGAGCACCCCTACGCGGGGCTGCTGCGGGCCGCCGCCGAGGACGGCTACCGGCGCATCCTGAAGCCGTTGCTCCAGGACCGCGTGCGCGCCGAGTTGAAGGAGCGGGCGGACCGCCAGGCGCTCGAGTTCTTCGAGCGCTCGCTGCGCAACGTGCTGCTCGGCCCCGTCGGGGGCCGCCGCCGCACGCTGGGGCTGCGGCCCGACGTCGTGCAGGGACACCGCTGGTGCGCCGTCGACCGCGACGGTCTGCCCACGGGCAGCGGCCAACTGCCCCATGGCCCGACGGCGGGGGCCGAGGCCTGCATCGCCGAGCTCAGGGACGTCCTCGCCCGCTACGAGATCCAGGTGGTGGCGCTGGGCACCACCGGGGGCCGCGCCGACGCGCTGGCGATCGCGCGCGCGGCGATCGAGCGCCTGGGCGCGGACGTCGAGGTGGTGGAGGTGCCCGACGGGGGCACGCGCAGCCTGGAGGCCCAGGGCCCCCTCGAAGTGCCCGAACGCCCGGTGGTCCCTCCCGAGCACCGCGGCGCCCTCTCGCTGGCGCGGCGCTTCCAGGACCCGCTGGCCGAACTCGTGACGATCGACCCGCGCGCGCTCGCCCTCGGGCCGCACCTGGGCGACGTGCACCAGGGCCTGCTGCGCACGGTGCTGGACGAGGTGGTCGAGTCGTGCGTGGCGCACGTCGGCGTCGACCCCAATCACGCCCCGGCCGCCTTGCTCGCACGCGTGCCGGGGATGGACCGCGAGAAGGCCGAGGCCTTCGTGGCCTGGCGCACCCAGCACGGCCCGCTGCGGGCGAAGGCGGCGCTCGCCGCGGTCGAAGGCGTGGGCCCGCGCGCGGCCGAGGAGGCCGTCGGGTTCCTGCGCCTGGGCGACGCGCCCGACCCCCGCGACCGCACGCAGTTGCACCCCGAGCACTACGAGACGGTCGCGCGCATGGCCGAGTCCGTGGGCCGCGGCGTGGAAGACCTCTTTGCCGACGCCGACGTGCGCCGGCGCGTCTCCTTCGAGGGCCTGGCGGGCGACGGCACGCCGCTGCCCCTGCTCAAGTACGTCCTCTACCAGGCGACGGCCGGGACCGAGGACCCCCGCCCGCGGCACGTGCGGGTCATCCCGCCGCCGCCCGAGATCACCCTCCAGACCCTGTTCCCGGGCCTGGTGCTCCAGGGTCGCGTCGTGCGCGTCGCGCCCTTTGGCGTGTTCGTGGACGTGGGCCTGGGCGTGGACGCGCTGCTGCCCGTCCCGCACATCGGGGACCGCCCGGGGGTCGAGCCGGCCACGGTGGCGCCGCTGGGCGCCGTGATCCAGGCGCGCGTCCTGGAGGTGGACCCGCGCAAGCGGCGCCTCACCCTCACGATGCGCCGCGACGCCGGCCGCCCCGCCGGCCCCCCCCGGCGCGACGGCGGGGGGCCGCGGGGCGCGGGTCCGCGCGGCCCGCGCCCGCGCGACGGCGCGCCGGAGGTGCCGCGGGAAGGACCGCAGCCCGCCGGGGCCCGCGGCCCCCAGGGCGGGCGGCCGCGGTTTCGCGCCGACCAGGGCCCGGACCGCCGCGAGCTCCGCGCCGAGCGGGGTCCGCAGGGCCGCCCGGAAGGCCGGACCGAGCGCCGCCCCGAGCGCCGCCCGGGGCGCTTCG
>JAPKHB010000385.1 GCA_026647295.1 Planctomycetota bacterium
GCTGACGGCCGTGAGCAGCACGCGGCCATGTCGCCAGAGAGACGGCGAGGCCGCCGGGGGTGCCTCCTGCCAGGGCGTCGCACGCATGCCGGTGCGCGCCACGGCGCGGGCGAGGGCGTCCGCGCCCAAACGACCGCGGGCCCGACCGCGAGAGCGGCCGGGCCCGCGTCGGGCCGGAACTCGGCCGCGCCCGGCCGGCCGAAGGGCGCCTGCGCGCCGCCGGAAGGACGCGATCAGTAGTCCAGGAACGCGTCCAGGAGGCTCTCGGTGATCACCGTGGCGCCGGCCGAACGGGCCTGGGTGAGGATCCGGTCGAGCGGGCTCGCCAGCGCGGCCCCCTCCTCCTCGCCCCCGTCCTCGTCCTCCCCGGCGCCCTCGGCGGCGGCCTCCTTGGCGAGGGTCCAGGAGTTGGGCACGATCACGTAGTCGGTGTCGCCGTTGAGCACGTCCTGCACGACCACGTTCATCTGCTCGAGGCGCGCGCGGGCGAGTTCCTTCGGCCACTTGTCCATCTTCCCGGCCAGGAAGACGTGGATGCGCTCGTTGGGCTGGTAGAAGGGGTTGTGCAGGCGGAAGCCGGCGCCGGCGCTGCCGCTCACGATGCGGATCTGGCTCGAGTTGGGGCCGAGCACCTTGGTGACCATCACCTGGCCACGGTCGACGCGGTTGCCGCCCCGGTCCAGGTCGCTCGCCGTGAACTTGAGGCCCACGAACACCTTCTGCGCGCTGCCCAGGTCGATCGTCCCGGTGCCCATGGCGGGGTTGACCACCAGGATGCTGCCGTCGGGGTCGTCGCGCGCGATGACCAGGTCGCGCTTCTCCTTGAAGAGCCGGGCCTGCTCCTTGCGGGCGTCGATCTCGCGGTCCTTGGCGGCCACGGTCGTGCCGAAGTCCTCCCGCGCGCGGGCGAGGTCGTTGCGGGCCGTGGTCTCGCCCTGGCGGGCCTGTTCGCGCTCGGACTGCGCCTGGGCGAGCTGGGTCTGCAGGTTGCCCACCTCGGTGGTGCGGGCCTGCTGCTCGGCGCTCAGGTTGGCCTGCAGCGTGTTCACCGTGTCCTCGCGGCTGGCGACCTCGGTGCGCAACTGGCGCACGGTGGCCTGGTTCGCCTCGACGAGGCTCTTGAGCTCCTCGCGCAGGTTCTGCACGACGGGCGGCAGGACGGCGATGGCGTTCTCGAGGTTGGTGTAGCCGTCGGCCTTGGGCTTGAAGTAGCTCACCACGATCTTGCGCTTGGCGGCGTCGGTGAGCCGGCCGGGGCCGTGGATGGTCTCGCTCCACTCCTTCCAGCCCGGGTCCTGCGTCAGCTCGCCCAGCGCCTCGTCGTAGCGCTTGAGCAGGCTCTCGTACTCCTTCAGGCGGGCCTGGTATTCGGAGTGGCCCTGCGCGTCGTCCGGGTCGGCCGGGCGCGCGGGCGCCGGGATCAGCTGGCGCTTGAGGTCGTCGACCTGCTGGAGCTTGCCCAGGAAGGCCGGGGTGACGGTCTTCCACTCCTCCTGGCGCTTCTCGCCCTTGGTCGCCTCGACGGTGTAGGCGTCCTGGTCGTAGCTCAAGGTGGCCAACTCGGCCAGTTGCTTCATGAAACTGGGAGCCGTCCCGTCGCCGGCCGGCACGTCCATCGCCGCGTTGAGCTGGGCGGCGATCCGGTCCCAGTCGGGCACCTCGATGCGCGCCCGGCCGAAGGGGGTGCCGTCAGCCGTCTTCTGCCCGGTGTGGAAGCCCACCACCCGGTCCACCCGCTCCAGGGTGTCGAAGAGGGCGCCGCCGGCCTGGTACAGGTCGGCGGCCTCCTTGGTCTTGGCGGCGATGGTGTTGTTCAGCCCCTCGACCTTGTCCTGCTCGCTGTACCAGAGGTAGGCGAAGACGATCGCGAAGAGGAGGGCGATGATGAAGGGCCAGTGGCCGGCGCCAAGCTGCGAGCGGTGACGCATGTCGGTCTCCGTGGGTTCGGGCGTCTCTGTGGCGCCCCGGGCGGATCCCGCCGGCGCCGACCATGAAGGTAGCCGGAGCCCTGGCCCGCCGCGGCGGACCTGGGCCTCCCTACCCGCGCGCCAAGGTAGCAGCCGGGGTCCCGGCGCGTCAACATCCCCGGCCCGCGTGCTCGTGCGGAGCCCTCCGGAACGACCCGCGCCGGCCTTCGACCGGCACGCGGCCGGGGCGCGGCCGGCTTGACCTTTGGCCCGGGGGCCCCTATGGTGGGCGCGTTGGGCGGCAAGGGCGGCGCCCCGTGGTGCCGTTGGCCCTCGCCCCCCGTCCCGCGCAAGGCGGGCCCGCCGTTGGGGGTGGGCCGCGGCTGCGCCGGGGTCGGGGGCGCTCGATTCGGGCCCTGCCACCGCGAGCCGATCGGCTCGATCCGCCCGGCACCCCCTGGGTCCGGACCCTCCGGCCCCGCCGGCGCGTCCGGCAGACCCCCCGGGGCTCCCGCTCAAGAGCCCCGCCCGCAGCGCCTTGCCCGAGGATCCCCGCATGACCCCCGAAGCCCCGCCGCGGAGCACCTGTCGCCTGGTGATCGGGATCCTGGGCGGAATGGCCGTGGGCAAGAGCCACGTCTCCCGCCGCGTCGCGGCCCTGGGCCCCGGACGGGTCATCGACGCCGACGAACTCGCGCACGAGGCCCTCGCGCAGCTCGCCGCCGACGGCCGCCTGGCCGAGGAACTGGGCCCGCAATACGTGGTGGACGGGCGCCCGGACCGGCCGGCCTTGGCCCGCGACGCCTTCGCCGACCCCGGGTTGCTGCGCCGTCTGGAGCGCCTCGTGCACCCGCACTGCGTGGCCGCGATCCAGGACGGCATCGCGCGACACCGCGAGGGTCGCGACGAGTGCCCGGTCCTCGTGTTGGACGTGGTGCTCCTCCTCGAGGTCGGCCTGGACCGCCGCTGCGACGAACTCTGGTTCGTGGAGGCTCCCGGCCCGCTGCGCGAGGAGCGCGCCAAGGCCCGGGGCCTCACGCAGGCCGAGGTCGCCCGCCGGGAGCTGGGTGCGCGCCATCCTCGACGTGCACGGCGCCGATCCGGGCGGGTGGCCGGCGCTCGAGCTCGCCGCCGCGGAGAGCTTCCGTGACTAGGACGATCCTCGTCACCGGCGGCGGCGGCTACCTCGGCCAGCGGCTCGCGCGCCGCCTGCTCGAGAGCTACCCGTTCGCCGGCGTGCCGTTCTACCGGCTGAGCAATCGCTGCCTGTCGGGCCGCTATCGCATCACCAAGGACATCCTCACCGACCC
>JAPKHB010000386.1 GCA_026647295.1 Planctomycetota bacterium
GTAGGGCCGGGGGGCGCGACGGCGGAAGGCGCCCCCCGGGGCGGGGGTCCCGGGCTTGGCGGGTTCTGCGGGCTCGGCGGGGCGCAGGAGCGGGTGCCCGCGCAACACGAGCCCCTGGCCCGCGGTGAGGTGGCTCGAGTCGAACACCGCGTAGTGCATGAGGTTGGGCGGCTGATCCGGATCGCAGGTGCCCGCGGGCAGCCCCGTGCACGGGGCGGTGTCCAGGATCGGGTCGACCAGCCCGCCCGCGGACTCCCGCGTGTGGTAAAGGCCCAGGTAGTGGCCGGTCTCGTGGGCCAGGATCAGGCCGAGCACGTTGGCGGAGAGGAATCCGTCAAAGCGGACCGCGAGGCCCGAGGCGCGGGTCCCGTCGCGCGCCGGCCCGTCGATGGACGCCGACAGCCCGATCGTGTTCCCCGTGAGCACGCGGCGCGCGAGGAACACGTTGAGCCCCCGTCCCGGCGCCCCCGCCGTGAGCCGGCACAGGGCCTGGAGCGCGGGAACGGAGTTCACGAATCCGCCGGCCCCGGGGGGCGGATCGAGGTACTGCACCTCCCCGAGGCGGATGCCCTGCTGGCCCAGCACGTCGTCCAGGCGCGCCAGCGCGTCCTGCAGCACGCCGTAGGTGGGGCCTTCGGCCGCCGTCGCCTCGGTCTCGGGCAGGAACCAAAGGCGCAGGTCCAGGAGCGCTTCGGGCGGCGGTCCCGGGACCCGCAGCCAGGCGAAGGCGCGCAGGGCCGCGGGCGTCGGCGCCCCCGGGCCGGTACGAACGAAGCGCAGCGCGTGCACGCCGCCCGTGGGGGCAGTTGCGCCTCGGGCGCGTCCGAGCCCGGGGCGTGCACCGAGAGCACCTCCGGCGTGAGGTACGTCGCCAGCGGGCCCGTGCCCAGGAGCCCGCGGAAGGTCGCCCCCCCGGGCGCCAGCCACTCCGCCACGTCCAGCGTCACGCCCGGGTCGGTCAGGGCTTCGATGGCCAGGCTGCCGGCCTCCGGCGGCAGGTCGACGCGCACGGCGCGGGAGGGCGCCGTCCCCACGTCGACCACCCCGAGGTCGAGGTCCCAGCGCCCCGTGGCGCCGGCGGTGAAGCCAAGGACCGGGAGGCGGGCGGCCGCCCCGGGTGCGTTGGCTTCCAGGTCCAGCACGCCGGACACGAGGCCGGGCGCGCCCGCCTCGAACGCCAGCGTTCCGAACGCCTCCTCTCCGGGGCCGAGGGCGAGGGGGAAGGGCGGCCCCTGCCAGGCAAAGCCCGGCGGGGCCGCCGCCGACACCAGCACGACGGGCGAGAGCAGGCTGGCGTTGCGCAGGCGCACGGGGCGTTGCGCCGCGGCTCCCGGCTCGAGCGGGCCGAACCAGGGCGTGGGCGGGTCGGCCTCCCAGACCACGCGTTCGGCCTCGGCGCCGTAGGCGCGGCGCCACTCCTGGCTCGTCTCGCCGGCCTCGAAGCGCACCGCCACCTCGCCCTCGGCGGGGCCCGGCCCCGCGGGCGTGAAGCGCAGTTCCAGCGTGAGGGAGGCGCCCGGCCCAAGGACCTGCGGGAGCTGTCCGGGCGCAAGGGCGAAGGGTCCCGGCGTGGGCACCTCGAGCACCGTGGCCGCCGCGCCCAGCGGGTTGGCCACCTCCTCGAACACGGAGGTGGGGACCGTGCCCGACACCAGGCCGAGCCAGGTGCGCCCGGCGCCGCCGCCACCGCCGCCACCGCAGGCCGAAAGCAACGCGAGCAGCAGCAGGCCGCGCGCGGCGGCCGGGGGCCACGGGCGGTGCACGGGGGGCGCCTCCTCGAAGGACCGCGGCGTGCGCGGACCGCGGCCGCCCGACGATAGCCGCGGGGGGGTGGCCGCGCGCAGGATTTGGCGGGGCCGCCCGGGCCCGGCCCGTACGATGCCCCTTTGCGGTGCGGAGGCAGCAGATGCTCCTAGGGCGACGGTTCGCCGGCCTCGTGCTGGCCGGCGCGCTGGCCGGCCTGGCCGCCGGGCTGTGCGCGTGCAGCGCCAAGTCGCGCAAGTTGGGCTCCGGCGGGAGCCCCGCCGACACGCTCTTCTACGACCTGCTCGGCGCCGACCGCGGCACGGACTACTACTACCGGCTGCTCAAGGGCGCCTACGACACGGAGCGCTTCTGCTACCGCTGCACGAGCGACCCCTACCTCGTGGACAAGGCGATCGACGCCGTGTACCGGCTGGGGGGGGCGGAGTACTCGCGCCTGGAGGGACTGGGGCAGGTCGTGACCCTGCTCACGGACATCCTCCTGGAGGACCCGAGCCCGCTGGCGCAGAGCCAGGCGGCCAACTCCCTCACCCGCCTGGCCGTGCGCCTGCCGCGCTACCCGCCCTCGGGCCAGGAGGACGACGGCCGGCGGCTGCTCGACGCGGTGCGCGAGTTGGACGCGATGCACGACGACGCCCGCCGCGCGCTGCGCCCCGGCCCGGCCCGCGACCCGGAGGCGGCGCGCCGGCGCATCGCCTGGCTCGTGGAGCAGATCGGCGCGTTGGAACTCACGAACCTGGGGCTCGCCAAGGACGCGCTGCGGCCCTTCACCACCCGCGACTACCTGATCGACGCGAGCGACCCGCTCGTGCGGGGCGCCATCGACACCGCGCTGGTGCGGCGCATCGGGGAACTGGTGCGCATGGGCCTGGTCGCGGCCGTGGACGCGCCCACCCCGTTCGTGCGCGAAGAGGCCGTGCGCGGGCTCAAGGTGCTCGGCGAGGCGACGGCCGTAGGCGCCGTGCTCGCCCGCCTCCAGATCGAGACCCACCCGCGCGTGCGGGCGGAGGCCGTCGAGTTCCTCGGGCGGGCGGGCGGGGTGGAATCCGTGGCGGCGCTGCTCCCCATGCTCGAGGACCCGGACCTCGCGTTGCGCTTCAAGGCCCGCGAAGCGCTGGTGCGGATCGCGGGCCAGGACCTGGGGCCGCGGCGGCGCACCTGGGCGCGCTGGGCGCGGGCCGCCTGGCCGGCGGCCGACTGGGCGGGCGAGGCCGACGCCGAGGGCGCCGAGGCCCCCGGGCCCGCGGGGCCCGGCTAGCGGCCGGCGCGCGACGATGACGCGGCGCTGGGTGCGGTGGGGCTTGCGCGGGGCAGGACTGCTCCTGCTCGCCTGGGTGGTGGCCACCCAGGTGCGCTGGGAGGACGAGGTCGTGCGCCGCGCGGACGGGCAGGCGCTCGTGGGGCGGGTGCGGGCCGTGTCCGAGGGGTACGAGGTCGAGACCGGTACGGGCCA
>JAPKHB010000387.1 GCA_026647295.1 Planctomycetota bacterium
CGATCTCCATCGCCTCCTGCGCCGACGGCAGCCGCGCATAGGTGCCGTCGTGCTCGAGGTAAGGCCCGAAACCTCGCTCTACGTCCTGGGCTCGGCCGAGGCGGGCCTGGACCTCGCGCGGGGCCCGAGCGTGAAGCCCAGCCCCTACCCGCGGGCGGCGGCCGCGGCCCCGGCGACCCCGGCGGCGCCGGCGGCCGACGCCCCGCCCGGCCCCGCCGCCCCCGGTTCGCCCCGGCCCCGCGCCGCCCCGCGCGACCGGCACCGCACCGACCTCCAGGTGCCCTTCTTCAAGCACGTGTGCGTGGACCTGGGCTGGCTCTTCCTGCCCTTTGGCCTGCTGGTGATCGTGGGGGCGAGCAACGCGGTCAACCTCACCGACGGCCTGGACGGCCTCGCCATCGGCACCACGGCCACCGTCACCGTGGCGCTGGGCGTGGTGGCCTACCTCGTCGGGCGCGTGGACTTCTCGCAGGAACTCCAACTCTTCTACGTGCCCGAGGCCGGCGAGATCGCCGTGATCCTGGCGGCCCTGCTGGGGGGCGCGCTGGGGTTCCTCTGGTTCAACTGCTACCCGGCCAGCGTGTTCATGGGCGACACGGGCTCGCTCTCGATCGGCGGGATCCTGGGCGTCACCGCGGTCGCCCTGCGCCACGAACTCACGCTCCTGATCGCGGGCGGCCTCTTCGTCGCCGAGGCGGCCAGCGTGCTCTGGCAGCGCGCCTTCTTCAAGTGGACCCGGCGAAGCGCCCGGCGGGCCGGCGACCCCGCGGCGACGGGCCGGCGCTGGTTCCGGTGCGCGCCCGTCCACCACCACTACGAGCAGGGGGGCTGGCACGAGAACCAGGTCACGGTGCGCTTCTGGATCGTCTCCGTGATCTGCGTGATCGCCGCGCTGGCCACGCTCAAGACGAGGTGAGCGTGTCGGCGGCGCCCCCCCCGCTCCCGCTGCCCTCCCAGCCCGGCCAGGCCGGCTACGGGGTGCTGGTGGCCGGCCACCGGCTCCTGGCGATCGCCCTGGGGCTGACGGCGCTGGGCCTCGTGATGGTCTATTCGATCTCCTGGGGGCTGCGCTCGATCTACGTCGACGTCGACAGCGCCCGGGAGGCGCGCTTTGCGGGCATCCCGGCGCGCCAACTGCGCTGGGTCGCGGTGGCCCTGCTCTTCGGGGCGGCCGCGGCGCTGGTGCGGCTCGAGACCCTACGGCGCGTGGCGCGCCCGCTGCTCGCCGCCGCGCTGGTGCTGCTGCTCGCCACGTTGCTCTTCGGGCCGCGGCTCAACGGCTCGCGCCGCTGGCTGGTCGCGGCGGGCCTGTCGGTGCAGACCAGCGAGATCTTCAAGGTCGCGCTCCTGCTCTACCTCGCCGACCGCCTGGCCGCCCGGGAGGGGGCGCAGAGCTTCGGCCAGCGCCTCGCGCTGCTGCCCCTGCTGCTGCCGGTGTTCGTGGGGGCGGGGCTCGTCTTCCTCGCGCCGGACCTGGGGACGGCCCTGTTCCTGCTGGCCGAGGCGGTGGTGCTGCTGGGGCTCGCCGGGGTGCGGCCGTCGCGCGTGGCGCTCGCGGCCTTCGCCCTCCTGCCCGGCGCCGTGCTGCTCGCCTGGCGGCGCCTGCCCCACGTGCGCGAGCGGGTCGAACTCTTCCTCACGGACCCCCAGCCCGGGACCCAGGTGCGCGAGGCCCTGGTCGCGCTCGGCTCGGGCGGGGCGCTCGGCCGGGGCCTGGGCGACGGCGTGCAGAAGATGGGCTGGGTCGCGGAGTGCCACAACGACTTCATCCTCGCGGTGATCGGCGAGGAACTGGGCTTTGCCGGTTGCACGGCGGTCGTCCTGGCCTTCATGGCCTTTGCGGTGTACGGGCGGCGCGTGGCCTGGCAGGCGCGGGTGCTCGGGCCCTTCGCCTTCCACGTCGCGGCGGGCGCCACCTTCATCGTCGTCTTCCAGGCGCTGATGAACGTGGCCGTCGTGACCGCCTCCACCCCGGCCAAGGGGGTCTCGATGCCGTTCATCAGCGCCGGCGGGAGCAACCTGGTCCTGGTCGCGGTGTGCGTCGGCCTATTGCTCAACGTGAGCCGCCGGGCGGCGCTGGAGGCGGCCGAGGCGCCGCTGGACTGACGATGCCGGGCGGCGCCCCGCGCCCGACGGTGCTCTTCCTGGGCGGCGGCACCGCGGGGCACCTGGCGCCGGGCTTTGCGCTCGCCGAGGCGCTGGAGGCGGCGGGCGTGCGCTGCCTGTTCGCCACGCCGGGCGAGGCGGTCGAGGCCGAGTGGTTCGCCGGCCGCCCGGGGCCGCGCCGGGTGAGGGCGGCCCGCCGGCCCCGGGGGGTGGGGGCCGCGCTCGCCTTCCTGCCGACCCTGGGCGCGGGCGTGGGCGACGGGCTGGCGTTGCTGCGCCGCGAGCGCGTGGCGGGCGTCGTCGCGCTGGGGGGCTGGCCCTCCCTGCCCGGCCTCGTGGCCGCGCGGCTCGCCGGGCGCCCGCTGGCCTTCGTGGTGGCCGACGCCGTGGCCGGCGCGCTGGTGCGCCGGCTTGGGCGCCTGGCGGGGCGGATCTACTGCGCCGACCCCCGCGCCGCCGCGGTTCTCGGGGGCCCGCCGCGCGTCCAGGCGACCGGTCCCCTCCTGCGCCCCGGCGTGCTCGCGGGCCGGCGCGACCCCCGCGCCTTCGGGCTCGCGGAGGGCCGCGCGACGCTGTTGGTGGTGGGCGGGAGCCTCGGGGCGCGCGGCCTGAACGAGCGGGTCGTCGCGGGGCTCGCGGCGGCGCACGCGCGGGACCCCGCCCTGGGGGCGCGCCTCCAGGTGCTGCACGCGGCCGGCCCGGACGCCGCCCGCGTGGCGCAGCGCTACGCCGCGCTGGGGCTCTGCCACCGGGTGGTGCCCTTCCTCCACGCGATGGGCAGCGCGTACCGGGTGGCCGACCTCGTGGTGGCCCGCGCGGGCGCGGGCACCTGCGCCGAACTCGCCGCGCTGGGCCGCCCGGCGGTGCTCGTCCCCTACCCGCACCACGCCGACCGCCAGCAGTTCCTCAACGCCCGGCCGCTGGTCGAAAGCGGCCAGGCGCGCCTGGTCGAGGAGGCGCACCTCACCCCCGAGGGCTTCGCGCGCGAGGTGCTGGCGCCGCTCCTGGAACCGGCCTCGCGCGCCGCGCGCGATCCGGGCCGGCGCGCCGCGCGCGAACGCGCCCTCCCGGCGGGCGCACCCGACGCCGCGGCT
>JAPKHB010000388.1 GCA_026647295.1 Planctomycetota bacterium
TCGAGGAAACGGAAGCTCCTGTGGAGGTTGCGCCGGAGGAGCCGGTTGTCGCTCCGGCACCCCCGGTCCGGCCCGCGGCGCTGGCGCGCATCGAGCGCGCCCGCGTGCGCCGCGAGTACTTCGTGGTGCTCGAGCGCGGGCTGCGCCAGGCCCTGATCAGCGACTTCGCCCTCACGACCTGGCTCGGACGCATCGACCACAGCGACATGGTGGCCGAGGTGGCGGACCTGCTCTTTCGGCTCGAGGGCATGCGCTGGGTGCTCGTGGCCGGCTACAGCGAGCCGATCCTGTACGCCTCGCTGCGCGCCACGCCGGGCAACGCGGTCGAGGCCGGCGTGGTGGCGCGGGACATCAGCGACGGCAGCGGCGGGGGGCACGCCACCTTCGCCGCCTGCCAGATCCGCCTGGCGGCCGACGAGAGCGACCCGGAGGCGGCCTACGGGCGTCTCAGGGAGCGCTTCCTGGACGCGGTGGGGGCCAAGCGCACGCTCACCCAGACGCTCACCGAGAGCCCGAGCGCGGCGACGCGCGCCCCGGGCGGCCGTTTGGGCCCCCGGCGCAAGGCCCGGGGCCCCGAGGGGGAAAGCCCCCCGGAGGCCGGGCGTTCGGGTACATAGGGCGCATGGACCCCCGCCGTCCGTCCTTGGTCCGCCGGGCCGTTGCCTGGCTCGCCCTGGCCGCCGTCCTGGGCGGGGGACTGGGCCTGGGCCAAGGGCCGGTGCACAAGGCCTGGTCCGAGGGCGGGGTCTCCTACCTGAGCGCCGAGAGCGCCTTTCGCCGCGCCCTGCGCTCCAAGGACCCCGGGGAGCGGGCCCGGGCCTTCGAGCACCTGCGCGGCGTGCTCGACGCGCGCGTGGTGGACGCGGTGCAGGCCGGCATGAAGGACGTCGTCAAGGCGATGGAGGCCGTCCGCAAGGCGCAGGTCGAGGCCGAGAAGCGCTACGAGGCCATCATCGACGCCCAGCATCAGGCCCAGGCGCTGTTTGAGACCAGCGCCCAGTCCGGCCGGGACCTGGACCGCTACAACAAGACCGAACGCAAGCTGTCCAAGGAGCGCGACGAGGTGATCCAGGCGCTCAAGGACCTGGAGAACGACCACGGCCGCGAGCGCTCGCTGGAGAACTCGGCCGTGCTGGTGCTGGGGGACCTGCTCGAGGCCCTGCCCGACGGGCCCTACGCCGAAGCCCACGCGCGCCTGCTCGCGCTGTGGCGCGCCTCGCGCGTGGCGGCCGACGTGGAGCGCTGGGTGGCGGTGATGGCCGCCGTGCGCTTCCTTTTCGGGGATGTGTTGAGCGTCTCGACCCGGAGCCTGTGGCTGATCCTGACCTTCGGCGGGATCGTCCTCCTGACCGTCTTCGCGTTCTACAAGGAATTTATGACCCTGTCCTTCGACCCGATCCTGGCTGTCACGTTGCGCCTCCCTGTTGGAATGTTGAACAACCTGCTGCTGGCGCTCATCGCGGTGACCGTGGCGGTCTCGCTTCAAACCGTCGGCGTGGCGTTGATGGTCGCCATGCTCGTCACCCCCGCGGCGACCGCCTACCTGCTGACGAACCGCCTGTTCACGATGATGCTTCTTGCCGCGCTCATTGCCTCCCTTTCCGGCGTGATCGGTTTGTATCTCTCGTTCTACCTGAACGTCGCCTCCGGCGCAGCAATCGTGCTGACCGCTACCGTGTTCTTCATCCTCGCGTTCGGGTGGAGGAAGGCGAGGGGAGGTAACGCCATTATAAGGGGATAATCATATACACGATTTTTCCACCGTACATTTTGCCCGAACGCCAGACCTAAAAGTTTCGGAAACCTTTAGAGACTGTCTGAAAACTGATGCGTAGGCGAAGTTCTCCTCTGGCACCGCCCGCCAGAGCAGGTGTAACGTCGCCCCTGTGCAAGAGAGCGCAGATTACGCGCGACAAGTGATAAAAACGGACTTTTCCTTAGGGTCTTTCATCAAGCGGATGTACGGCAGCAAATGACAAATTACATGATGACAGATGAAGGTAAATGGGCTATGATGGGCGCACCTGTTAAAGGGAGGCGCGATGAAACGACTTCTCCCCTCTGTTCTCATTATTTCCCTGATCCTGCTTCTCGACGCGTGCAGTACGCTCATTTCCCCGATCTCCCCCGCTGTGGGGACCGCCGTCGCCCAGACGCAGACCGCCTCCATGTGGACGCCTTCGGTGACGCCGATGAACGATCCCAATGAGGCAAAGATCGTCGAATGGTTGAACAGGAAACTTTCGGAGGCGGACCCGCTCGAACGTACGCTCGACGCGCATTATCAGGCGCTGGACGCGTCGTTTTCGTCCAGTCTGTCCGCATCCATGATCTTTCGCGTGGATATGCGTTGCGAATGTCCCTACAACGCGCAATGCTGCGTTCCCGAGAGGATGTTCGTGGTTGCGATAAAAGCCATGAAGGATTACAAGGACGACATCCTCGAACAGGCGCCCGGCAGCGTGACCGATCTGCACCTGGTTTGCTATAACCATCAGACGCCGATCGGGACCATGGTCGCGAGATGGGCTGACGTAATCAGTTATTTCAACGGCGACATTACCGGCGACCAGTTCGGATGGCGAGTCTACAAAATCAGCGCCCCCTGACCCAAAACGCGATCACGCCCTCCCCAGAATCTGCTCGAGCGCGTTCCTGAATACCTCGTACGGTTGCGCGCCGACGATGGCGTAGCGGTCGTTGATGACGTACGTCGGCACGCCCGTCACACCGATCTGATACGCCCAACGCACCTGTTCCTCCACCTTGCCTTTATACTTTCCACTTTCCACATCGGCTTGCATCTCATCCGCACTCAAGCCCACTTCCTCCGCCGCGAACCGCAACATATCCCACTGACTTGGGTCTTTCCCCTCCGCATAGACATTGCGAAAAACAATTTTATGGAATTCGTTGGCTTTGCCGCGTTCGCGCGCAAACTCGGTCGCTTCGTGCGCGAGGCGCGTGTTGTAAATGCGCTCGGTGGATTTGAACTCCATGCCCTGCAAAGCCGCGATCTGCCGCAGACGATCCTCCGACCCCATGGCGCGTTTCTGCTTGATGTAGTCGGGCAGGTCCCTGCCTTCGGGTGGCGCATAGAAATACAGATAGAACGGACGCCACTCCACGTCCACCTGATATTCCTTCTTCAACCTCTCGACCACACCCTGGCCGACGTAACACCACGGT
>JAPKHB010000389.1 GCA_026647295.1 Planctomycetota bacterium
GTGTAGGGCGTGTCCAGGCGCGCGAAGAGCAGGCCCGACAGGCCCACGCCCACGAGCAGGATCACCCCGCCCATCGTGGGCACCTCGGCCTTGAGCCCGCGGCGCTGGTCCACGGCCGCGCTCCCCGTGCGCGTGAACCCCGCGATCTTGCGCTGGCGCAGGCTGCGCACGATCCCCGGCCCCACCACCGTCGCCACCAGGAAGGCGAGCAGGGCCGCGAAGGCGGCGCGGAAGGTGATGTACTCCAGGAGCCGGAAGCCGGAGAGCAGGTCCTGGAGGGGCTCGGCGAGGTGGTAGAACACGGCGGCGCGCGGGCCTAGGGGGCCGGGCGGTCCAGCGGCAGGGAGCGCAGGGCCGGGCCCTCGGGGGCGCAGAGCTCGGCCGACCCGCGCACGCGGTCGTAGAGCCGCTCGAGTTGCATCCCGCGGGACCCCTTGAACAGCCACACGTCGCCCGGGCGGGGCTCGAAGGCGAGGTCCTCCAGCGCGGCGCGCAGGTTCGGGTGCCAGCGCACCGAACCCGGGGGCATGCCGCGCGCGAGGGCCTCCAGCGCGACCAGTTCGGCGTGGGGGCCGATGGCCCACAACCCGTCCAGCCCCACCTGGGCGGCCTTGCGCCCGAGCGAGCGGTGCAGGCGCTCGCTCTCGCCGCCCAGGTCGAGCATCTCGCCGAGCACGGCGATGCGCCGGCCCGCCGCCGCCTGGACCCCGAGTTCGCGCAGCGCGGCGTCCATGGAGCCGGGGTTGGCGTTGTAGGCGTCGTTGATCAGCAGCACGCCGCCCACGCGCTCGGCGGCCATGCGCATCCCGACCGGGGCGAAGCGGGCGAGCGCCTGCTGGATCTCGGCCGGCGGGCGCCCGAGCCACAGCCCGACGGCCACGGCCGCGAGGGCGTTGCTCACGTTGTGCCGGCCCATCACCGGCAGGTGGATCGGCATGCGCCCGTAGAGCAGGAACTCGGTGCCGCCCCGCACGGCGCGGGGCTCGACCCCGTAGACGTCGGCGTCCTCCCAGGTTCCGTAGGTCACCACGTGGCAGGGCAGGCCCTCGATCGCCTCGCGGCAGTAGTAGTTGTCGGCGTTGACGACGGCCGCGCCGTCGTCGGGCAACGCGTCGAGCAGCGCGCGCTTCTCGCGCAGCACGCCGCGCAGGCTGCCCAGCCCCTCCAGGTGGGCCTCCTCGACGCTGGTGAGCACCCCCACCGTGGGGCGCGCGATGCCGGCCAGGTGGGCGATCTCGCCGGGGGCGCTGGTCCCGATCTCCACCACGCAGGCGCGGGTGCGCCGGTCGATCTGGAGCAGGGTGAGGGGGACCCCGACCGCGTTGTTGAAGGAGGCGGGGCTGGCGGCCACGGCCTCGCCGAGCACCCCGCGCAGCATCTCCTTCACCGTGGTCTTGCCGCACGAGCCGGTGATGCCGACGACGGGGATGTCGAAGCGGCTGCGGTGCCAGCGGGCGAGGTCGCCCAGGGCCCGCAGCGTGTCCTTCACGACGATCGTGTTGGGGGGCAGGCGCGGGAAGCCGGCGCACTCCTGGTCGACGAGCGCGAAGGCGGCGCCGGCCAGGAAGGCCTGGTCCACGAAGAGGTGGCCGTCGTAGCGCGCCCCCCGCAGGGGGACGAAGAGGGCGCCCTTCGGGACCGCGCGGCTGTCGGTGGTGACGGCCTCGATGGCGGGGTCGCCTTCGATCGGTCCGGTCAGCTCGCCGCCCGTGGCGCGCAGGAGTTCGGTGAGTCGGATCGGTTCCATGGTCTGGCCCTCATCTTCCCCGGGGGGTTCCCCAGGCACGTCTTGCCGTCCAAGACCCGCCGCGGCGCAGGTCCAGCGCCGCGCGGGCCTCTTGAAGGTCGTCGAAGGGCAGCCGGCGCTCCCCCACGATCTGGCAGGTCTCGTGGCCCTTGCCCGCGATCAGGACGCAGCCCGTCGCCGGGGCGCCGAGCACCGCGGCGCGGATCGCCGCGCGCCGGTCGGGCTCCACCCACACGCGCGCCCGCTCGGCCGCGGTGAGGCCCGCGAGCATGTCCTCGAGGATGGCCGCCGGGTCCTCGCCGCGGGGGTTGTCGCTGGTGAACACGGCCTGGTCGGACCGCGCCAGGGCCACGCGGGCCATCAGCGGACGCTTGCCGCGGTCGCGCCCGCCGCCGCAGCCCACGACGCACGCCAGCGGGCCGCCGCCCACCTCGCGCAGGCACGCCAGCACCGCCTCGAGCGCCTCGGGCGTGTGGGCGTAGTCGACGAACACGCGCGGGGCCTCGCCGCCGGGCACGCGCTCCAGGCGCCCGCGCACGCCGGCCAGCCCGGCGGCGCCGGCGGCCGCCGTCGCCAGCGGCACGTCGAGGGCGACCGCCGCGGCCACGGCCGCGAGCAGGTTGCGCACGTTGTGCCGGCCGATCAGGGGCGTGTGCACGGGCACCGGCGCGCCCGCGCCCCCCGTCAGCGCGAACGCGGTCCCCTCGGCCCCGAGCCGCACGTCCACGGCGACGAGGTCCGCGCCCGGCGCCTCGCCGTAGGTCAGGACGCGCGCCCGCGTCGCCCCCGCCAGGCGCGCAAAGACCGGGTCGCCGTGCGGCAGCACCGCCGTCGCGCCGGGGGCGAGCCCCTCGAAGAGGCGGGCCTTGGCGTCCAGGTAGGCCGCGGGGCTCGGGTGGTAGTCCAGGTGGTCACGGCCCAGGTTCGTGAACACGGCCACGGCGAAGTCCAGGCCCGCGGTGCGGCCCTGGTCGAGCGCGTGGCTGCTCACCTCCAGGACCGCGTGGGTCGTGCCGGCGTCGCGCGCGCGGGCGAGCAGCGCGAGCGCGTCTATCATCGCCTTTATTCGCCGCGCAAGTACAAAGGCGAGAACCTTCTGGTCGTGGGCGGCGGCAACAGCGCGGTGGAGGCGGCGGTCACGCTCAGCGAGCAAAACAAAGTCTATCTTTCCTATCGCCGCGCAGAGTTCGAGCGGGTGTTTCGTGACAATGAACGGCAGCTCAATCAAGCCATCGCCGCGCAGCGCATCGAGCCGATATTTCATTCCAACGTCACCGCATTCGGCGAGCGCGAGGCCACGCTCGCCGTCGCTCATGACGGCCGCCGGGAAACCCGCACGATTCCTTATGATCATGCCTTTGTGCTCATTGGCGCCGAGGTGCCGCGCGAGTTTCTCAAGTCGCTCGGCCTCAAGATGGAA
>JAPKHB010000039.1 GCA_026647295.1 Planctomycetota bacterium
TCCCGCCGCTTCCGACCCACAGCGCGCGGCGGCCCCCCGCGAACGCGCCGTCCCCGCCCTCGAGCACGGGTCCGCCCGACCCGGCCGCGCCGGCGGCGCCCGTGTCGGGCCCCGCCCCCGGGGCGGGGGCCACCGCCAGGTCGCGGGGCGCGCCCGCGCCCCCCAGGCCCTCCTCCCAGGCCAGCCAGGCCACGCCCAGGGCGGCGAGCAGGACGACGATCCAGGCGAGCGCGACGGCGCCGGGCTTGCGCATGGGTTTCTCCCGCGTGCGGATCCCTCCCGCCCCGGCCGGCGAGGGGCCGAGTCTACCCAGGGCGCCCGGCGGGCGCAGATCAGGCGGTCGGGGCGGCGCCGCCGGGGGCGGGGTCGGGCTCCGGGCCGGTCCAGCGGCGCCACAGCGAACCCAGGGCGTCCCCCACCTTGCCCAGGACCTTGCCCGGGATCTGGAGGATCCCGCCGCCCACGGCCTTCAGCACGTCGGCGACGACGTCGCGCGAGAACAGGGCGGCCTCCACGAACGCCTCCCTCACCGCCTGGGCCCGGGTGCGTTCGTTCCAGGCCTCGAAGGCCCGGCAGCGCTGCCGGGCGAGGTAGCCGACGCGCAGCGTGACGACGGCGTTGACGCCCCCGTCGAGCAACGGGCCCGCCAGCGCCCCCAGCCCCTTGCCGGCGAGCCCGCCGAGCGCGCTGCCCGCAGCCTCGCTCAAGTCCTGGAGCCAGGCGCTGGCCAGCGTGGCCGCGCTCACGTCGCGCAGGATCGCCAGCGTGCCCCGCGGGCCGGGCCGCCCGTAGTACACGCGCGCGAGCCGGCTCACGAGGTTCAGGTTGCGCCAGAGCACGATGAAGGCATCGAGGGTCCCGTTCCATGAGACCGCCGTGGCGATCCCGACCGCCGTGGCCTCCTGGCGGATGATCACCCGCGCCTTGCGATCGAGGGGCTCCAGCAGCCGTCCGACCGTGTCGCGCTCGAGCGCGGCGATCCGGCGCGCGAAGGCCTCGACGGCGCCGCCCCGCCGCACCTCCTCGGCGAGTGCGCGGACGCGCGCGGTGGCCTGTTCGACGTCCGCGGGCGCGCCCTCCCACTCGGGGTTGCGCAAGAGCCCCGCGAGGTAGCGCTCCAGGAAGTCCAGGTGCTTGAGCAGGTCCCGGGGAGTGCGCTCGGCCGGCGGGGGCTGGGCCGGCGGCCGCAGGACCACGGGCACCCGCAGGAAGGCCGCGATCGGGCGCCCGAGCAACCCCCACAGGAGCAGGCCGACCGCCAGCAGGAACGCGAACCCCCCGCCCGGCAGGAGGCCCTGGAAGAAGGCGAACCCCTCCGCCAGCCGCAGGCCGGCAAAGAGCAGGAGCAGGGCGATCAGCCCGTAGGACAGGGCGCGCGCGAAGCGCCACAGCGCGCCCAGGACGCGTTGGAAGTCGTCGACGGGGGTGGCCATCGGGGGTCTCCTCGCGGGGAGCCCCGAGTGTGGCACGGGTCGGGCGGACGGAGGCCGGGCTAGTCGACCCAGTCGGCGACGAAGACGTTCGTCTCGTTGGGGCGCGCGTTGAAGCGGTTGCTGCACCAGACCAGACGCCGGCCGTCGCGCGTGAACATGGGGAAGCCGTCGAAGTCGTCGCTGTGGCGCCGGCCGCCGGCCGCCGCCCGCTCGAAGAAGGTCACGCGCTCGACGGCGCCCGTGTCGACCGTGAGCAGGAAGAGGTCGAAGTTGGCGCCGTCCGGGTCGTGGTGGTTGCTCGAGAAGATGATCCGCCGGCCGTCCGGGTGCCAGAAGGGCGCGAAGTTCGCGCCGCCCAGGCGCGTGACCTGGCGCGCGCCGGCGCCGTCGGCGTCCATCACGAAGAGTTCGAGGCGGCTCGGGCGCACGAGTTGCATCGCGAGCAACTCGCGGAACTCCTGGGCGTCCAGGTGCTCCTGGGGGGGGGCCCGCCAGACGATCCGGCGCCCGTCCCAGGAGTAGAACGCCCCCCCGTCGTACCCCGGCTGGTCGGTCAGGCGGCGGACGTCGGACCCGTCGAGCGCGCAGGAGTACAGGTCGAGGTCGCCGTCGCGGCTGGACGTGAACACGATCCGGTCGCCGGCCGGAGAGACGGTCGCCTCGGCGTCGTATCCGGGACTCACGATCAGCGGGCGTACGTCGCTGCCGTCCGTGCGGGCGGTGTAGACGTCGTAACTGGTGAAGATCGACCACAGGTAGCCGTAGCGGCGGCGCTGCTCGGGCGTGGGTCCGGGCGGCGGCGCGCGGCCCGCCGCGTGGGTGGACGCGAACAGGATGCGCTCGTCGCCGGGCAGGAAGTACGCGCAGGTGGTGCGCCCGTAGCCCGTGCTCACCAGCCGCGGACGCCGGCCTTCGGCGTCCATGACGTAGATCTGGTCGGCCGCGAGCGTGCCGCGGGTGCTCTGGAACACGAGCCGGGTCTCGTCGAAGGACCAGTAGGCCTCCGCGTTCTCCCCGGCGAAGGTGAGTTGGCGCACGTTGGCCAGGCGCCGCTCCTCGGGGAACCCCGGCCGCTCCAACGGCGCCTCGGCGACCTGCGGACCGGCCTGCCGGGCCAGCAGCAGGGGCAGGCCCGCCCCCCCGGCCAGCAGCGCGAGCAGGGCGAGCACGGACAGGACCGGCGAGGCGGCCGGCGCAGGCGGGGCGGAAGGGGCGCTCATCCCGCCAGCATGGCGTCCGGCGTGCGGGGGGCCAACTGCTACCCGGGGCTCGGGGGCGCCCGCGCGGGGGGCCGGCGCTTCGGCCCGCGGCGGCGCCCGACGGCTATGCTCGCCGGCCATGGCCGACGCGCCGCTTGCCGCCCACCTGGCCGCCGCCTTCGCGGCGCTCGCCCCCGCCGAGCGCGAGGGGCTCGTCGGCCTGCACCTGCTCGACGAGGCCCCGGTCCACGCGGCCGTGCCGGCGCTTTGGCGCGTGCACGGGCGGCGGCCGGCGCCCGGGGGCGGCGCCGAGGTGTGCCTCTTCCTCGGCTCGGCGCGCGCGCTGGAGATGCGCCCCGCGGACCTCGAGGCGGCGCTCTACCAGGCCGTGCGCGAACACCTGGAGGATGGCGCGGCGGAGCGCGCGTTGCCGGACGACGCGGCGCTGTTCCGCGCCCAGGCCGCCTGGCGCCGGGGCGAGGACCCGCCCCCGGGCTGGTACCGGCGCGGTGAACGCCTGGCGGAGGGAGCCTGGGCGGTGGACCTGGACCTGTACGTCGAGGTGGCACTGCCCGTGGCCGGCTGGCTCCGCCTGCGCGGCACCGAGTTGCGGCTCGACCTGGGGGGCGACGAGGTGCGGGTCGAGGTGCCCGAACCCGTGGCGCTGGACGAGATCTGGACGGCCCCGGGCGCGGGCCGTTTCGAGCCGGATCCCGATCTCACGCTCGAGGACCTCGCCGAGGCGCGCGAAGCCGACGCCGAGGTACCCGGCATCTACGGCGACCTGCACCTGGTCCCGATCGCCTACGACCTCACCGCGTGGCGCCCCGCGGACTGATGCCGCGCCGCTGGCGCACGGCGCGGTCGGGTCAGTCGAAGACGTCGGCGAGCGGTCGGGTCGAAGCGCTCCGTCGGCGACGCCGACGGAGGCACCGGTATCCCTCGAGCGCGCCGTAGGCGGCGTAGCCGCTCCAGCCCCAGAGCATCGTCACCGACCCCTCGAGGACACAGACGAGCCCGAGGGCCAACAGGTAGAGCGCGCCCACGGCCAGCATGCGGTTCTCGCGCCGCTCGCGGGCCTCCAGTCGCGCCAGGTAGGTCCGCGCCTTGCCCATCGGGGCAGTGTACCCGGTGGCGGTCGGGGGCGGTCGGGCGGGTTCCGGGGGGTGGCGTGACCGGACCGAGCTGGGCGCGGTCGGGTCAGTCGAAGACGTCGGCGAGTGCCCGGTCCGGGGCGTTCTGCCGGCGACGAGTGCGGTACAGAAGGAACCACTGGTAGACCCCCTGGGCGGCGTAAACGACCCAGAACCAGAGCATGGCACCCGACGCCTCATAGGCACATGCAAGGCCGATCGCGACGTACATGAACGCGCCCACGGCCAGCGCCCGAAGTTCGCGCCGCTCGCGAGCACTCCACTCCGCAACGCGAGCCCGGACCCTGCTCCGCGGGGCAGCGCGGGGGGTTGAGCCGGGTTTCGGTCGGGCGCCCCCCAGGGGTCGGGTCCGCCTCGAGCGGGCGGGGCTGGGTACGGTCCGCGCCTTGCCCATCGGGGCAGTGTACCCGGCGGCGTCCGGCGGCGGTCGGGCGGGTTCCGGGGGGGTGGGGTGACGGAAACGAGCCGCGCTCGGTACGGTCAGGGGGTACGCCAGGCGAGCACGGCTGCGCCGGAGCGATCGCCGGCGAGGTAGAGGGTGCCGTCGGGGGCGACGGCCAACGCGCGCCAGGCGGCGCCTTCGAGCGGGGCGGTGGGGGCCGGGGCCCCCAGCGGCGCCTCCCGGCGCGCCCCCGGATCCAGGAATGGCGCCAGGGCCGCGCCCGCCGGCCCGAGCAGCACAAGGAAGCGACCCGCGTCCGCGCCGAGGGCCAGCACCACGGGCGGCTCGCGCCCGGCCCCCCGCACCTCGAAGCGCCCGAGCGGCGTTCCATACCGGTCCAGCCGCCAGACCTTGAAGCCCGCCCCGCCCTCGCGGCCGCGCTCGGCCAGGAGCAGGTCCTCGGTCTGGCCCGCCTCGTGCACGGCCAGGAGCGCGGCCAGCCCGGGTCCCTTGTCCTCCCAATCGCCGCCGCGGGCGCCCGCGCGATCGGCGCCGGGGGCGGAGAAGGCGTAGTCCACGTGCAGCCGCTGGATCCGCCCCGCCGCGTCACGGGTGAAACGCCCCCAGTAGACGACCCGCAGCCGGCGGTCGCCGAGGAAGAAGAGGTTGGGCTCCTGCACCGCGAGCGCCACGAGGTCGACGGGCAGTTCCCAGAGGTGCCCGGCGGAATAGCCCTGGAGCGCCAGCGCGTCCCCGCCGGAGACGGGCGCGCCGGCGCGCAGGCCGAGTTCGACCGGGCGCGCCTTTAGCGCGGCGCCCGGCCCGGGCCCGGGCCCGGGGCGCGCGGTGGCGTACACGCGCCGCGCGTCGCCGCCGATCAAGAACAGTACCTCGCCGCCGGCCACGGCCATCGCAACCGGCGGCGGCATCCCGCGCACCGGCGCGTGCGCGAAGCCGCCCGGACCGGGCCCCGTCGGCGCGTCGGCCGCGGGTCCGCCGCAGCCACCCGACGCGAGCGCGGTCGCGCACAGGGCGGTCACGACGAGGGGGCGCAGGCGACGGGGGTTCAAACGCACGCGGGCCCGATCCTACGGCGCGGCCGCGAGGTCGCACGGGCGGAGCCCGTGGCCGCCACCGTCGAAGCGCCGCCGCGCTTCCTCGGCGAGCGTCCCGGCGGCTCCGCGCACGCGGGCCGTCGGCCAGACCTCGGCGCAGGGCACGAGCGCGTAGGCCTCCGTGAGGAGGTCGGGCGGCGGGAGGCCTCCACCACCCGACACGAGGCCCGGGCCCGCGGCCCCGACCCGCGGCTCCCAGTGCATCAGGTCAAGGTCCAGGGTGCGCGGGGCGAAGCGGTCTGCCCCGCGCACGCGCCCGGCGAGCCACTCCCCGTGGCGCAGCAGCGCGCGCAGGGCCGGCGCCGCGAGGTCGGTGCGCAGCCGCAGCGCCCCGTTGATGAAGTCCGGCGTTCCGCTCCCGCCGCCGACGGCCGCGGCGGCGTACCAGCGCGAGACCCCGACGACCTCGACACGCCGGCCGAGCCACGCCAGGGCAAAGGGGATCCACCGCCCGGGCGCCACGTTGCTGCCGACCGAGACCAGGGCCTCGAAGCGGCGCGCGGCCATCGCGTCAGCCGCGCGATCCGCGCTCGACCTCGACGCCGACCTCGGTGCTGAAGCGCACGGCGCCGGGCTTGCTCACGCGCACGCGGACCCAGGCGATGCCGAAGCGCTCGCGCAGGAGTTGCGCGATGCGCTCCGCCAGCGTCTCGACGAGGAAGAAGCTCGACCCTTCCACCAGCTCGAGCACGGCCTTGCTCACGCTGCGGTAGTTGACCGCCAGGGTGATGTCGTCCTGCGCCGCCGCCCGCACTGCGTCGGTCGCCAGGTCGAGGTCCACGCGCACGATCTGGCGTTCGTGGCGCTCCCACTCGTTCACCCCGAGGATGGCGCGGCCCTCGAGGCCGCGCACGAACACGGTGTCACGCACCAGCCACCCCCTCGCCCGCGGGTGCTCCCTCGACGTAGGCGCGGGCCGACTCCACCGAGGGGAAGGTGCGCAGCACGCGGCCCAGGCCGACGATGCCGATGGCGCGCGCGACGGCCTCGCGCGGCCGCGCGAGCGCCAGGCGCTTTTGCCCGGCGTCCAGCCTGAGGCCCGCCTTGACCAGGGCGCCCAAGCCCGAGCTGTCGACGAAGCGCACGCCGTCCAGGTCCACCACCACCCCGCGGGTGGCGTGTTCCACCTGCGCGAGCAGGCGCGCCTCGAACTCCCCGACCGCGGCGCCCGCGAGTTCGGCCGGCGGCTGGGTCACGGGCACGGGCACGTCCATGGCGCGGCAGTGTCCCCGAAGGATGGGTCGGGCGCAAACGGGGGGCGCGGGCCCGCCCGCGGTCAGCGCAGGACGAAGGGGGTGGGCACGCCCTCGCCTTCGAGGCGCAGGGCGCCGTCCGTTACGCGCCCCTCGGCGAGCCACCCGCCCGGGGGCGTGTCGCCTCCGGACGTCTCGGTGCGAAACCGCAGGCGGTCGCCGTCGCGGCTCCAGGTGCCGCGCTGCTCGCCCGCGTAGCCACCGTTGACGTAGCGCACGACGAAGGTGGCGTCGGCGCGCAGCTCCAGCCGCAGCTCGATCGCCGCGACCCGTTCGGCGATCTCCTCCCGCCAGCGGGCCAGGCGTTCGCGGCGCTCGGTCAGGGGCAGGGCGGCCAACTCGCGCTCCCGCTCCCGTACCGTGCGCAGCCACTCCTCGTGCACGAGTTCCTGGGTGTCCAGCGACCAGGTCCGCGCGAGTTCCGCCAGCCCCGCGTCGCCGCCGCAGGCCGCCAGCGCGAGCCCCAACGCGGCGCCCCAGGCCCTCACAGGCCCAGGACCTCGACGTACCAGAGGCCGTCGCGGGCGTCGCGCACGACCCGGACGGGCTTGAGCACCCCGCGGTCGTCCTCGTAGAGGAACTCCCACGCCTCTGCGCCGATCTGGGTGCGGCGCACGGGCGGGCGGTCCGGGCGTGGCGCCAGGCGCATGAACAGGGCGAGCGCGTCGGCGTAACCCCCGTCGCGGGCCCGCCCAAAGGCCGCCTCCGCCTCGGCGCCCAGGCGTTCGCGGGCGAGCCCGAGGTAGTGCGGGCCCCACTCCGGGTCGCGCAGGATGCGCTGCCAGCGGTGCAGTTCGTTGCGCAGCGTTTCGTTTGCGCTGGCGGTGAGCAGGTCGCGCAGCGCCGCCAGGTCGGCGCGGTTGGCGGCGCGCAGCGCGTGTGCGAAGACCTGATCGGGGCGCGTGCGGTCGAGGCCGGCGGGAGGGGCGTCGCCGCACCCGGGCAGGCACAGCGCCGCCGCGAGCCACAGGAGCGGGCCGCGTCGGAGCCAAGGCCAGGAGCGTGGCCGGAGCCGGGTCCGCATCGCGTCGATCCTACCCGCGGCGCGCAGGGACCGAATGCACGTGCGGCGCGGACGAGCCTGGCTTCGATTGATCGACCGGAGCCTGGCTCCGTACGTGCATTCGAGCGGGGGCGGCGCTGCGTCCCGGGGTCCGCCTACCCTTGGAGCGTGGTCGCGCCCCGCTCCCTCGCCGCGCAACTCGAAGACGCGCTCGCCCGCGTGGGCCGCGTGCTCTTCATCCCGCGCTGGCCGCCCATCGCGCTGCGCTGGAACAAGCGCCTGCGCCGCGCGGGGCGGGCCGTGATCGACCTGGGCCACGGGGCCTTCAAGGGGGCACGCATCGAACTCTCGCCGGCCTACTTCGAGGTCTACCCCGGCGACCTCGCGGGGATCCTGGTACACGAGGCCGTGCACGTCGGTCTGGCGCTCAAGGGCCGCCCCTTCGGCCACACGCCCGAGTTCCGCCGCGCCTGCGAGGCGGCCGGCGGACTGCCCCACAGCCGCTGGCTCCCCGGCCGCGTCTACCGCTACCGCTGCCCGACCTGCGGCGCGGTGCTCGAGCGGCGCCGGCCGGCCGCGCGCAGCCGTTGGTGCGCGGCCTGCGCCGCCCAGGCCCAGGCCCGCGGCGAGGAGCCCTTCCGGCGCGAGCGCGCCCTGGTGCTGGTGGAGACGGTGTTCCAGGGCCCCGAGCCCACCCCCGCCCCGGGCGGCTGACCGCGCCCGGGGTTTCGGGCCGGGGCAGGGACAGGCGCCCGGCGCGGCGGGTCCTGCGCTACCCTGGGGGCCGCCGGCCGGGCGTGTCCCGGCGCCCCCTGGCGGGGAGGTCCTCGACCATGCGCCGCTCCCTTCTCGCGATCCCCCTGGTCCTCTTGAGCGCCTGGCTGCTGGCGCCCGCCGCCCACGCCGCCGACAAGGTCGTGCCCGACGTGGTCGGCCTGCCGCTCGAGCCGGCGCGCGAAGCGCTCGAACGGGCCGGCTGCACCGTGGAGGTGCGCTACCAGGCCGGCCCGCCGGCCGGGCACGTCTACTCACAGACGCCCGGGGGCCTGACCCCGCTCAAGGGCTCGGTGGCGGTGACGGTGTGGGTGGGCGGAACGGCGCCGGCGGAGGCCGCACCGGGCCCCGACCCCGACGCGCCCCCGTCGGGCGGCCCGCCCAGCGGCGGAGACGGAGACCTGCCTCCCACCGGACTGCCGCCGACCGGGACCGGGCCCGGGGACCCGGGCCCGGGGCTCCCGCCCTCCGATGGCCCGCCCCCCATGCGGCCGACGCCCGATGACCCGCCGCCGGTCGACCCCTTCGCGGGGGACCCGCCGCCGGACGAGGGGATGGGGTCCGAACTCGCCCTTCCGGCCGATCGCGAGCCCTCGACCCAGGGGCCGCAGTTGCCCAGCGTCCTGGGCCAACCCGAGGCCGGCGCGCGCCGTGCCCTGGCCGGGTGGCGCGTGCGCGTCGAGCACTCGCCGGGCGTGCCCACCCTGGTCGGGCAGGTGATCAACCAGAGTCCGTTCGCCGGCCGCCCGCTCGCCCCCGGCGAAGAGGTCACCATCGTGGTGGCCGTCGCGGGGGCGCCGGATCGCACCTGGCGCATCGCCCCCAAGGCGACGGGCCAGGCGATGGAAGAGGCGGCCCGCGCGATCCGCGCCGCGGGCTTCGTGCCCGAGTTGCGCAGCGTGCGTTCGGCGCCCGCCGACGCCGGTCGGGTGGTGTCGCAGACCCCGCTGCCCGGCAGCCTCCAGCGCCTGGGCGAGGTGGTGGTGCTGCGCGTCGGACGCGGCGCAGCGGCGTCCCTGTCCCGGCCGGGCGCCACCGGGACCCCGCCCGGGCCGGCGACTCCGGACGCCGGGGGTCCCGCCCCGGGACCGGCACCGGCTCCGGAAGACCCCGACGCCCCGCCCAGCGGAGCCGGCGATTCGCCGCTTCCGCCGGGGCCCGGGCCCGAGCCCGGCCCGCTGCCCGAGCCGCCGGCCCCGGGTCCCGACACCCCCACTCCGCCCCCCTCCCCGCCGCGCGAGGCCGTGCGCCTGGGGGCGACGCGCCTGGTCTCGCCCCCGCCCGGGGAGAGCTACCCCTGGCGCTACGGGGCCGACTTCGAGTGGACCCCCGTCAAGGGGGCGCTCACCTACGAGTGGGAACTGGAGGAGGAACTGCCCAGCGGCGCCTGGCAGGCCTCCGACGCCCAGAGCTTTGCCGGCACGACCTACCGGCCCAAGACGCTCCCCCGCGGTCGCTACCGCTGGCGCGTGCGGGCGGTGGCCGGCGAGGACAAGGGCGAGTGGAGCCCCTGGCAGCGGCTCTACATGTACTGATGCGGCGCCCGGCCGCGCCCGCTACGCCGGCCCCATCGACGGGTCCCACACCACCACGCGGTTTCCGCCCAGGCGCTTGGCCTGGCGCATGGCGCTGTCGGCGCGCGAGAGCAACTTGGCCAGTTGCTGCTCGGCGGGCAACTTCGCGTCCGACGCCGGATCCAGGCGGGCCGAGCCCGTGAGCCCAACGCTCACGGTGGTGCGCACCTCGTGCCCCTCCGCCCGGCGCGGCTCCCCCGCCCGCTCGCGCAACCGCTCCGCCACGTTGAGCGCCCCGTCCTCGTCGGTGCTGGGCAGCAGCACGCAGAACTCGTCGCCTCCGTAGCGCGCGAGCACGTCGCCGTCGCGCAGGCCGGCCCGCAGCGACCGCGCGGAGCCCACCAGCACCTGGTCGCCCACGGCGTGCCCCAGGTGGTCGTTCACGCCCTTGAAGCCGTCCTGGTCGACCATCAGCACGACGAGGTGCTCCTGGTAGCGCCACACCCGCGTGAGTTCGCGGGCGAGCACCTCGTGGAAGTAGGCGCGGTTGTACTGGCCGGTGAGCGGGTCGCGGGAGGCCTGTTCGGCCAGGCGGCGGTTGGCCGCACGCAACGCGTCCTCCATCGCGACGCGGTCCGAGACGTCGCGCAGCGTGAGCACGACGCCGTCCAGCCGGCCGCCGGCACGCCGGATCGGCGAGACCGTCACGATGCAGGGCACGCGGCCGGTCTCCGGGCCCTGGATCTCCACCTCGCCGGCCCACTCGCCGCCCACGTGGACGGCCGCGAACAGGTCGGCCTTCACCCGCGGCTGGTCCGGCAAGGGGAACACGTCGGCCAGGCGCACGCTCGCCGGGCCCTCGGGCGAGCGGCCCAGCAGCCGCACCGACGACCCGTTCATGTACTCCACCTGCCCCGTGCGGTCGGCGATCAGCACCGCGGCGGACGTCGAGGCCAGCGCGTCGGCCAGGCGGGCGTCGCGGTCGCGCTTCTGGCCGCGCCGGCGGGCGGCCTCCGCGCGCGCGACCAGGGTCCCCAGGTAGCGCCCGGCGTCGTCGGCGACGAGGAAGTCCAGCGCCCCGTAGCGCGTGGCCTCCACCCAGTCCGCGACGGCGGCGTCCGTGCCGATCACCACCACGGCGGTCGGGGTGGCCATGCGGGCCGCGGCCTTGAGCAGGTCGAGGGCCGACATGTCCGGCATGCGTTCCTGGACCAGGAGCAGGTCCGGCGGCGTGGGGCGCGAGAGCGCGGCGAGCGCGCCGCCGCCGGAGGTCACCGACTCGACGCGGTGCCCGGCCGCCTGCAGCGTCGCCCCGAGGGCCCGCAGGCGCTCCGGATTGTGCTCCACGATCAGTACCTGCACGGCTCCCGCCCACGCCCCGCCCGGCCCGCGCCCCCGTCCCACGGGGGCGCCTGCCCGGGTCAGCCCATGATCGAATACCCGCCGTCCACGACGATGGTCTGGCCCACCATCATGCCCGCCAGCGGACTGACGAGGAAGAGGGCGGCGTCGGCCACGTCCTGCGGTTCCGTGAGCCGTCCGGCCGGGGTTCGCCGGGCGCTCTCCGTGAGCAGTTGCTCGCGGTTGGAGAAGTGCTTGAGCGCGTCGGTGTCGACGACGCCCGCGGAGATGGCGTTGACGCGGATTCCGCGCGGGGCCAGTTCGACGGCGAGGTGCCGCACCAGGCTCTCGAGCGCCGCCTTGCTGGCCCCGACGGCCGCGTAGTTGGGGATGGCCCGCACCGCGCCCAGGCTCGACACGGCGATGACCCGGCTATCGTCGGACATCAGCGGCAACGCCTGCTGCACCAGCGGCAGCAGGGCCCTGGCGTTGATGTCCATCGTCCAGTGCCAGTGACGCGTGGTGAGTTCCATCGCGGGCTTGATCACGCCCGAGGCCGCGTTGCTCACCAGGATGTCCAGCCGCCCGAACGTCTCCCGGATGGCGCCGAACATCTCGGGCAGGCGCGCCTCCTCGGCCACGTTGACCTTGTGCATCAGGGCGCGCCGGCCGCAGGCCTCCACGGCCTGGGCCGTCTCCTCGGCGTGGGCCCGGTTGCGCAGGTAGTTGATCGCCACGTCGCACCCGGCCTGGGCGAGGCGCACGGCGATGGCGCGCCCGATGCCCCGGCTGCCCCCGGTCACGAGGGCCTTGCGGCCCGTGAGGTCGATCGAAACGGACATGAAGGATCCTCCCGCGCCCCGGCCGGGAAACGGTACCCTACGAGCACGCCCGGCACCCCCGCCGGTCGCAACGAGGGACCTTCCGTGCCCGCGCGCCTGCCCCTGGCCCTCCTGCTCTGCCTGGCCGCCGCGGCCCTTTCGGCCTGCCAGGGGGCCCCCAACCCCTCGGGCGCGGGCGGCGCCGGGGGCGCGGCCCCCGGCACGCCGACCGCTGCGCCGGTCCCGGCCGAACCCTTGCAGACCTCCGATCCCGGTTCCCGGTCGCTGCCGCTCGGCGCCCCCGTCGGGGCGTTGCCCGCGGAGACCTGGCCCCTGCGAGCCACGGAGCCGCCGCCCGCGACCGCTCCCCAGGCGCCCGGCGTTTCGCGGCCGCCCCCGCCCTCGCCGCCGGCCTGGGCGCGCTGATCCCCTCCGCGCACGGCCGCCGCTGACGCGCCGCTGGGCCGCTCCGGCCCCCGGCCTCCGGCCGGGGGCCCCGTCCATCCGTATACTGCGGCTGGTGACGCCGCGGCCACGGATCCTCGTGCAGGAGTGGACATGACCTACCTTCGGGCCTGGCTGGCCGCCGTGGCGACGGCGCTGCTCCTCACCGGCTGCGGGCGCGACGAACCCGCCATCGAGGTCGCGCCGGCGGCGTACGACTTCGGCCGCGTCCTGCACGGCACCACGCACAGCCACCGCTTCCGGATCACCAACCACTCGGCCCGCACCGTGAGCCTCCAGGCCCGCGCCAACTGCGGCTGCTTCGCGATCGGCAGCGACCTCCCGCCCGCCCTGGGGCCGGGCGAAAGCGCCGCCTTGAGCGTCCTGTACTCGTCGGGCGCCGTGCCCGTCGGCCCCGTGCGCGGGAAGTTCGTCACCCTCACCACGGACCACCCGGGCGCCCCGGAGATCGTGGTTCCGCTGCGGGCCGAGAGCTACGTCGCGTTCGAGGTCATCCCGAAGTACCTGGACCTGGGTCGCGTCGACGGGCGCCCCGAGAACTACGCCCCGCGGCGCGTGGCCATCCGCCCCATGCGGGGCTACCAGGTGGCGGTGGCCGGTCTGTTCGCCATGCCCTCGGACACCTTCGACGTCACCGAGGGTCGCGAAGCCGAGGACGCGTGGGTCGAGATCCGGTTGCGACCGGACGCCTGGCGGCCCCCGGACCGCCCCTTCCACGGCCAGATCAAGTTCGACCTCAAGGTGACCGACCCGGACGGGACCGTGACCGTCCACAGGGATCCATACGTCACGGTCCAGGCGCGCTTTGCGCTGCCCGTGGAGCCCGTCAAGCGATGAACCTCCTGCGCCCCCCGCCGAAGGCCCCGCGCCGGTGAGCGCCCCCCGGGCCCTGCCCCGCCTCTTCCTGGTGCTGGTGGCGGCCGCCTTCGCGGCCTTCTTCCTGTGGGACGGGGAGACGGCGCCGGAATACGGACCGGGCCTGGCCGGCGAGCCGGGCGCGCCGCGCGCCCCCGGGGCGCTGGGTGCCGCGGGCGACCCGTCGCTGCACGCCGGCGGGCGCGCACGCCCGGATCCGGCCGCGGTCGAGGCCGAGCGGGAACGGGAGCGGGCCGCGGCCCGCGAGGCCCTCAAGGCCGACGGCGTCCACGGCGTCGTGATGGACGGCAAGGGAAAGCCCATCGCCGGGGCCACGGTCGCGCTCCTGGCCGACCCGGCCGCAGAGCGCTACCGCTTCCGCCGCCCCGACGGCGCGCCGGTGGCGGTCGCCACCACGCTCGCCGACGGCACCTTCGTGGTGGGGCCGCTGCCGGCCGACGGACGGGGCCGCCTGCGCGCGGAGGCCCCCGGGTACGCCCCCACGGTGCAGCCCGTGCGCGCCCGCGGCGGGCGCGTGGACCTGATCCTGGACCTCGGCGGCACGTTCGAGGCCCGGGTGCTGGACGCGGAGGGCAAGGGCGTGCCCGAGGCCACGCTGCTGCACTCGGCCGGCCCGGTCGTGACGGAGGCCGCGACCGACGCCGAGGGCGGCGCGCGGCTGGCCAACCTGCCGACGGGCACCGGGAACCTCGTCGTGTACAAGCGCGGGTTTGCCGCCATCACCGACAACGACGTGAGCGTGGCGCCCGGCGCGACGGAGCAACGCACCTACGTGCTGCCCGCCGCGGTGGCGCTCCAGGGCAAGGTCGAGCGCGCGGAGGACTCGCTGCCCGTCGCCGGGGCGAGCGTGTGGCTCGAGTACTCCACGATCCCGGGGCTGGGCAAGAGCGCGGTCGTGACGAGCGACGCGCAGGGCGCCTTCGAGGTCCTCCTCGAGGTCGGCGGGCAGGAGCAGTTCACGGTTCACGCCACCAAGGAGGGGTTCGGGGAGGCCCGCCAGTGGCTCAACGCCCAGCACCGGGGCGAGGTGATCGTGCAGTTGCGGCCGGGGGCCCCCGGCGTGGAGGGCCGGGTGTTCCGGGCCGAGGGCGGCCCCGCCGAGGGCGCGGAGGTGAGTTACGCCTTCCTGGGCACCGAACCCAACCCGCCCACGACCCGCACCGACGCCCGCGGGAACTTCGCGCTGCCGGCGCTGCCGCACGCCAAGGAGGGCGACTCGTGGACCCTCGTCGCGGAAGGTGCGGACGGCAGCCTGGGCACCGTGCAGTACCAGGTTCCGAAGGCCGACGCCGGACGGCCGCCGCCCGTGGAGATCCGCCTGGGGGCGGCCGGCATCGTGCGCGGCCGGGTGACCGGGGGGGCCGGCGAGCCGCTGGGCGGCGCGCTGGTGGAGTTGCAGCCCGACTGGAGCGGCGGGGGGCGTCCGCTCGGCCCCAACGACTGGATGATGCTGCGCATCGTCCAGGAGCAGGCGCACGGCTCCCTCTCGGCGGTGAGCGACGCGCAGGGCGGCTTCGTCATCCCCGGCGTGCCCGCCCTGGCCTACCGCCTCTCCGCCCAGTGGGGGCTGCAGCGCGCGACGCGCGCGGACTCGGTGCAGGTGCAGGCCGGGCGCGAGGTCGAAGTCGAGATCGCCCTGGGCGAGGCGGGCACGATCGAGGGCTGGGTGCTCGACGGCGAGGAGCGCCCGATCCCCGGCGCGTACGTCTACGCCAACGTCGAGCAGCCCGGCCAGCAGCAGATGTGGTGGGGCGGCGGAACGATCTCGGCGCGCAGCCAGAGCGACGGGCGCTTCATCCTGCGGGGCGTGGCCTACGGCTCGCGCTACACGATCTACGCCACCGCCGCGGGCTTCGGCTCGGCCAACCAGAAGGGCTCCCAGCTCGGCGACCGGGAACTCGTGCTGCGCCTGGTTCGGCGCGGCTGGATCGAGGGCGTGGTCTACCAGGACGGGGTGCCCTACCGCGGCACCTTCACCGTGCAGGCGGTCGTGCGCCAGGAGGGCGCGCCCAACGCCGGGCGGCGCTTCTGGGGCGGCCCCCAGCACCAGAACACGTTCAACACCGACGACGGCCGCTTCACCCTCCGCGGCATGGCGGCCGGCGAGTACACCCTGCAGGCCTCCACGCCCGACGGCCTGATCGCGGCGCACGGCGAAACGGTGCGCGTCGTGGACGGACGCGCCTCGAACCCGGCCCGCCTGGAACTCACGCCGGGCGCGCGCCTGGTCGGACGCGTACTCAAGGGCGGAAGCGAGGAACCCATCGCCGGGGCCTGGATCCACGCCTCGCTCACGGGCGACGCAGCCCAGTTGTCGGCCAACACCCGGAGCGACGCCCGGGGCGCCTACGAGCTCAAGGGCCTTGCGGCCGGAACCTGGACGGTGCAGGTGTGGGCGCCCACGGGCTCCTCGTGGAGCACGACCGCCGAGCTCGACCCCGGCGGGACGCGCCAACTCGACCTGGTCGAACTGGCCCCGGGCAGCGTGGTCGTCACGGTGCTCGACGAGGCCGACCAGCCGGTGGGCGGCGCGCGGGTGCACCTGCGCAGCGAGACGGGTCAATACCTCTCCGTGAACCCGCAGGCCATGCAGCGCGACGGCCTGCTCGGGGAGACCTACAACTGGCAGGAGTTGTACGACACCAACGCCGAGGGCGTGCTCACGCGCTGGCACCTCCCCCCGGGGCGCCACGAGGTCTGGGCGACCAAGAACGGCTACGAGCGCACGGGGGACCGCACCTGGATCGTCGTCCAGAGCGGCGTGCAGGCCGAAGTGACGGTCCGCGTGCGCGCCCGCTGACCCCGCCCGGGGGGGCTTCGGTTCGTGCCCGGGTCGGGCTAGGATGCCCCGCGGGCGCTCGCCCGGGAGGACCACGGCGTGGATCTGCGCCAGCTCGAGTCGTTCCGCGCCGTCGTGCGCGAGGGATCCTTCACCGCGGCCGCGCGCGGGCTGCACATGACCCAGCCGGCCGTGAGCCTGCACGTCAAGGCGCTCGAGGACGAACTGGGCGCCCGCATCCTCACCCGCGACGGGCGCGGGGTCGCGCTCACGCCGGTCGGGCGCGTCCTGCTCGGGGCGGCGGAAGCGGCCTTCGCCGCGCTGGAGGACGGGCGGCGGCGGGTCCGGGAACTGCTCGAGCCCGAGCGGGGGACCGTCACGCTGGCCTGCGGCGACACGGTGGCCCTCTACCTCCTTCCGCCCGTGCTCACCGCCTTCCGCCGGGCCCACCCGCTCGCCGAGGTGCGCGTGCGCAACCACGCGACGCGCTCGGTGCTCGACGAGGTGCTGCGCCGGGAGGCCGACCTGGGGATCGTGACCCGCCCCCCCCACCTCCCGCCCGAACTGTGGGCCCGCACGATCCACCAGGAGCCGCTGGTCGTGGCCCTGCCGCCCGGGCACCCGCTGGCGGCCCGACCCGCGCTCGCCCTGGCCGACCTCGCCGGCCACAGCGCCGTGCTGCTCGCGCGCCCGGCCGAAACGCGCGCGATCCTGGACCGGGCCCTGCGGAGCGCGGGCATCGAACTCGTCCCCGCGATGGAGTCGGGCAACCTGGAGGTCGTCAAGACGTACGTGGCCCACGGCGTGGGCGTGAGCCTCCTGCCCGCCCTCGCGGTCACGCCCGCGGATCCGGCGCGCCTGGCGATCCGACCGTTGGCGGGCGCGCCGATCAAGCGCCGGCTCGCGCTGGTGCGCCGGCGCGACCGACCGGCCGGCCACCTGGGCACGAGCCTGCTGCGCCTCCTGGCCGAGCACCTCAAGGGGCGTGTGGACCTGCCGCGGTGAGGCGGGCGGGGGCCCGCTCCAGCAAAGGGTTCCCAAGGCCGGCCCGGCGGCCGATGATGGCCGCATGCGGATCCTCCTGACGGGTGCCGGCGGCCAGATCGGCACGGACTTCCTCCCCTTCCTCCTGGCCCAGGGCCACGAGGTGGTCGCCTTCGACCTGGCCGCGCGACCGGAGGGTTGCCCGCCCGAGATCGAGTGGATCCGGGGCGACGTGACGCTGGCCGGCGAGGTCAACGACGCCGTGCGCCGCGCCCGGCCCGAGCGCATCTTCCACCTCGCGGCGATCCTCTCGGCGACGGGGGAGCGGGTCCCCCACCGGGCCTGGCGCGTGAACATGGAGGGCACCTGCCACGTCCTGGAGGCCGCCCGGCTCTTCGGCGTCGCGCAGGTGTTCTTCACCAGCACGATCGCGGCCTTCGGGCCGGGGCTGCCCCAGCCCGTGGGCGACGAGGTGCCCCTGCGCCCGCGCACGATCTACGGCGTCACGAAGGTCGCGGGCGAACTGCTGGGCGAGTATTACCAGCACGCCTTCGGCCTGGACTTCCGTGGCGTGCGCTTCCCGGGCCTGATCAGCGCGGGCCTCCCCGGGGGGGGAACCAGCGACTACGCGCTGTACATGTTCATCGACGGGCTGCGCCACGGACGGTACGAGGCCTTCGTCCACGAGCGCTCGCGCATCCCCTTCATGTACAT
>JAPKHB010000390.1 GCA_026647295.1 Planctomycetota bacterium
CGGTGGAGGGCGGGCGCGTGGTCGCCATCCACGAAAAGCCAAGGCACCTGTTCCTGCTGCTGGCCTGACGCCGCTCCGGGTCGCACTCAGGCGTTGGCGAGCAGCCAGCCTGAGAGCTCGCGCGGCGTGCGCAGGCAGGCGAGCGGCGCCTCGGCCTCGAGCGCCGCCAGCGGCGCGGCGGCGACCGCGAGGATCAGCGCGAGGCAGGCGGCGAAGCCCGGCGCGCGGCCGGCGGCGCGCCTTCTCGGCGCGGGTGAGCCGCGCGAGGTCCCGGGCCACCACGACGTGGCGGCCCTCCCCCACCACCTCGAACACGTCCGACACCTCGCGGTAGCCGTGGCGCCGGAAGAAGTCGAGGTTGGCGTCCCGCCCGTTGCCCCAGGACTCCCGGATGCCCTGGGCGCGGCCGGCGTCGTGCAGCGCCTCGAGCAGCGCCCGGGCCACGCCCCGGCCGCGCCACCCCTCCTTCACCGCGAGCCCGCGCACGCGCATGCCGGGCGAGAGGTACGGCCCGTAGCCGGCGAGCCGGTCCTCGCGGTGCACCGTGGCCACGCCCACCAGTTCGCCGCCCGGGGTCAGGGCTGCAAAGTGCCGGGTGCTCGGATCGGCGTCGCACTCGTAGCAGACCTCGGCGCCGTGACCCTGCGCACCCAGCACCAGGGTGCGCAGCGGCCGGACCGCCTCGACGGCCACCTCCCGCACGATGAAGCCGCCTTCCTGCGCGCCCACGGTCAGCCGACGGCCTCCTGCGGTCGGGCCCGCGGCTCGAGGTAGCGCAGCACCGTGGCGAGTTCCTTCTTGAGGTCGCGCCGGTGGACCACCCGGTCGACGTAGCCCTTGGCGAGCAGGAACTCGGCCCGCTGGAAGCCCTCGGGGAGTTGCGCCTTGATCGTGTTCTGGATCACCCGGGGGCCGGCAAAGCCGATCAGGGCCCCGGGTTCGGCGAAGGTGACGTCGCCCTGGGCCGCGAAGGAGGCGCTCACCCCCCCCGTGCAGGGGTCGGCGAGCACGACGAGGTAGGGGATCCCCTCCTCGCGCAGGCGGGCGATCATGGCGCTGGTCTTGGCCATCTGCATGAGGGACAGCGCCCCCTCCTGCATCCGCGCCCCGCCCGAGGTCGCCACGACCAGGAAGGGCACGCGGCGGGCCAGCGCGTCCTCGGCGCCCCGCGCGATCCGCTCCCCCACGACCACGCCCATCGAGCCCCCGCGGAACGAGAAGTCCATCGCCGCGACGGTGACCGCGATGCCCTCCAGGTGGCCGCGCCCCACCGTCACGGCCTCGGTGACGCCCGCCTTGAGGCGGCTCTTCTTGAGCTTGTCCTCGTAGGTGCCGACGTCTTCCTTGAAGCGCAAGAGGTCGCGGGGCTCGAGGTCCTCGCCGATCGCCTCGTACTTGCGGTCGTCGAGCAACTGGCGCAGCCGCGTCGGACCGTTGACCTTCATGTGGTGGTCGCAGTCCGGGCAGACGTGGAGGTTCTCCTCCACGGTCTTGGTGAAGGCCATCTTGCCGCAGGACGGGCACTTCATCCACAGCCCGACCGGGATCTCCTTCTTCTTGCGGAAGAACGCCATGGACCCTCCTTGCCGGCTAGGCCGCCGGTTGGCGCAGGCCGCGGATTGCGGCCGCGCGGTCGGCGGCGCCGAACACGGCCGTCCCGGCGACCAGGATGTCGGCCCCGGCCTGGACGGCGCCCGGCGCCGTGCGGGCGTCGATGCCGCCGTCGATGCTCACCTCGCCCGCGTAGCCCTCGGCCTTGAGCGCCCGCACCTTGCCGAGGACCTCGGGCATGAAGGCCTGGCCCCCGAAGCCCGGGAACACGGACATCACGAGCACGAGGTCGACCCGGTCGAGCCAGGGCCGGATCCGCTCGAGCGGCGTGTCGGGGTTGAGCACGAGCCCGGGCCGGGCCCCGGCGGCGCGGATGGCCCCCAGCGTGGCCGAAAGGTCGTCGGGCGCCTCGACGTGGACCGAGATCCAGTCGGCGCCGGCGCGGGCGAAGGCCTCCACGTAGCGCGACGGCTCGGAGATCATCAGGTGGCAGTCGAGCACCGCGTCGGTCGCCCGCCGCAGGCTCTTCACCACGGGCGGCCCGAAGGTGATGTTGGGCACGAAGTGGCCGTCCATCACGTCCAGGTGCAAGAGGTCGGCCCCGCCGTCGAGCACCTCCCGGACCTCGCGTTCCAGGTTGGCGAAGTCGGCCGAGAGGATCGACGGGGCGACCTTGACGGCCCGGACGGCGGGGGGGGCGGCGGACCGGGACACGGGCGGGATTCTACACCGGAGGGCCGGCGCCGGGCGGGGCCCCCCCCGGCGCCCGGCCGGCGCCCCGCGCCCCCTCCGGGGGCCCCGTCAGGCCATCCGGGCCAGGAGATCCACGCAGCGGGCGCTGTAGCCCCACTCGTTGTCGTACCAGCCGCACACCTTGACGAAGCGCCCGGCGCTCAGGGTCAGGCCGGCGTCGAAGATGCAGGAGTGCGGATCGCCCAGGACGTCGCTCGAGACGATCGGATCCGCGCAGTAGCGCAGGATGCCGCGCAAGGGGCCCTCGGCCGCCGCCCGCATCGCGGCGTTGATCTCCTCGGCCGAGGCCGCGCGGCGCAGGAGGGCCGTCAGGTCGACGATGCTCCCGTCCGCGACGGGCACGCGCATCGCCAGGCCGTCCATGCGCCCCGCCACGGACGGCAGCACCTTGCCCACGGCGCGCGCCGCCCCGGTCGTCGTGGGGATGATGTTGATCGCCGCGCTGCGCGCCCGGCGCAGGTCCTTGTGCTCCAGGTCCAGGATGCGCTGGTCGTTCGTGTAGCCGTGCACGGTGTTCATGAGGCCCTGCTCGATGCCGAAGGCCTCGTCCAGCACCTTGGCCATCGGCGCGAGGCAGTTGGTGGTGCAGGACGCGTTGCTCACGAGGCGGTGGTCGGGGGCGAGGCGGTCGTCGTTGACCCCCAGCACGATCAGGGCGTCCACCTCGTCCTTGGGGGGGACGGTGAGCAGCACCTTGCGCGCCCCGGCCGCGAGGTGGCGCTCGAGCTGCGCGCGGGTCCGGAACACGCCGGTGCTCTCCACGACGCGCGCACATTTGCACGGTGTATCGTGGGGAGCAGCCGCTGGCCGCGGGTTTCGTTTTCGGCTTTCGCCAGACGCTGGAGATTCCGTGGGCCT
>JAPKHB010000391.1 GCA_026647295.1 Planctomycetota bacterium
TCTCGCTCTCCTTGAGGATCTTGTACTCCTCGCCGTTCCAGGTGATCTCGCTGCCGGCGTACTTCCCGTGGATCACGGTGTCGCCGACCTGGACGCTCAAGGGGATCCGGCGGCCCTCGTCGCCCAGACGGCCCTGGCCGACGGCGACGACGATGGCGCGCTGGGGCTTCTCCTTGGCCGTGTCGGGCAGGAGGATGCCGCCGGCGCTCTTGTCCTCGGCGGCGGTGGGCTTGACGACGATGCGGTCTTCCAGGGGATGGATGGCCATGGCGGGGGTTCCTCGGAAAGGCGGTGCGGGCGTCCGCGGGGGCGGGTCCGAACCGGGCTAGTAGTCTTCGTCCATGCCCGCGGCGTCCTCTTCCGGGGACTCCTTCTCGGGCAGGTTCGCGATCAGGGTGTCGGTCGAGACGAGCAAGGTGGCCACGCTCGCCGCGTTCTGCAGCGCGCTGCGGGCGACCTTGGTCGGGTCCACGACCCCGGCCTCGAACAGGTCGACGAGCTCGCCGGCGTTGACGTCGAAGCCCGTGTTGCGGCCCGCGGCGCGCACCTTGCGCAGCACCACGTGGCCCTCCAGGCCCGCGTTGTCCACGATCGTGCGCAGGGGCACGCTCAAGGCGTCGAGCACGACCTGGGCGCCGAGGCGCTCGTCGCCCTCCAGCGTCCCGAGGACCTGCTGCACGTCCTTCTCGACCCGCACGAAGGCGGTGCCGCCGCCGGGCAGGATGCCCTCCTCCACGGCGGCGCGCGTGGCGTGCAGCGCGTCCTCGACCCGGGCCTTCTTCTCCTTCATCTCGGTCTCGGTGGCCGCGCCGACCTCGATCTGGGCCACGCCGCCGGCCAGGCGTGCCAGGCGCTCCTGGAGCTTCTCGCGGTCGTAGTCGGAGTCGGTGTCCTCGGTCTCGCGGCGGATCTGCTGGATGCGCGCGTTGAGCGTCGCCGCCTTTCCGGCCCCGTCCACGATCGTCGTGTTGTTGGCGTCGACGGTCACGCGGCGGCAGGTGCCCAGGTCGTCCAACCCGACCTTCTCGAGGTCCACGCCGAGGTCCTTGAACAGGGCGCGGGCCCCGGTGAGGATCGCGATGTCCTCGAGCATGGCCTTGCGCCGGTCGCCGTAGCCGGGCGCCTTCACCGCGCAGGTCGGCACCACGCCGCGCAACTTGTTCAGCACCAGCGTGGCCAGCGCGTCGCCCTCGACGTCCTCCGCGATGAGCAGGAGCGGCCGCCCGGTCTTGGCGATCGACTCGAGCAGGGGCACGAGCTTGGTCGCGCTCGAGATCTTGTCCTCCCACACCAGGATGTAGGGCTTGTCGAGCACGGCCTCCATCCGATCGGCGTTGGTGACGAAGTGCGGCGAGAGGAAGCCGCGGTCGAACTGCATGCCCTGGATCACGTTCACCTTCGTGTCGAGGGTCTTGCCCTCCTCGATGGTGATCACGCCGTCCTTGCCCACCTTGTCCATCGCCTCGGCGATCATCGCCCCGACCTCGGTGTCGCCGTTGGCGGCGATCGTGGCCACGTGGCGCACGTGCTGCTTGTCGGCCGTCACCTTGCGGGCCATGCGGCCCAGCGCGTCCACCGCGGCCTGCGTCGCGGCCCGGATCCCGCGGCCGAGCGCCGCCACGCCCGCGCCGGCGGCCGCGAACTTGTGGGCCGAGAGGAACATCGCCTCGGCCAGCACGGTCGCCGTGGTGGTGCCGTCGCCGGCCACGTCGGAGGTCTTGGTGGCCGCCTCCTTCACCAGTTGCGCGCCCATGTCCTCGTAGGGGTCCTGGAGCTCCACCTCCTCGGCGACCGTCACCCCGTCCTTGGTGATGTTGGGGCTCCCCCAACCCTTGTCGATCACGGCGTTGCGGCCCCGCGGCCCGAAGGTCACCTTCACGGCGCGCGCCAGCTTCTGCACGCCGGTGCGGATCTTCTCGCGGGCCTCCTGGTCGAAGACGAGTTGCTTGGCGGCCATCAGGGGGTCCTCCTTGCGCTGCGGTCGGTGGACGGTGGCGGGGGCCCGGGCGGCTGCCCGGACTCCGCCCCCCCGCATGCCAAGCGCGTGCCGCGCCGCCCTTTGGCGCCGCAAAGCCCAGCGCCAGAAGGACTTACGATCGAAGCCCGGCCCTCGCTCCCGATCCAGCGATGCCATCCTGTCAGGCCCCGCCACGCCCCGGCCAGGCCGGCTGACAAAGTGGCAATGCGCCCGACCCGGCGGCGGGAAGGCGGACGGGCCCTTGGAGTTGGTCCCCCCTCCCGTCCGGGCTACCTTCGGGAGTGGACCCGGGCGGTCCCAAGGAGGGTTGCCATGCCTCGTCACCCCGCGTTCGCCCTCGTGGCGCTGCTCGCACTGCCCACGTTGGGCACCGGATGCTCGTCCGGACCGGCCCCCAGCCCCGCGCCGCCGCCGGTCGCCGACTACCGGGCCCCTGGCCCTGCGCCGGGAATCGCCCCGGCCCCCTACGCGCGGGCGCCGCTGGCGCCGGCCCCGGCCGCCGGCCCGTTCCGCTGGCACACCCGCATCGCCGAGGCGCAGGCCGAGGCGCGCGCCACGGGGCGCATGATCCTGGCCGCCTCGACCAAGGCGAACTGCGGCCTGTGCGAGAAGTTCCGCCACCAGGTGGTGCCCGCGCTCGCCCCCGAGGTGGCGGCGGCGGCCGTCGGCTACGTCTACGACATCACGGCGCCGGAGTCGGCGCAGGTCAACTCGGTCGTGCGCGCCAACCTGCGGGGGGCCTCGCTGATGCCGCTGGTGGGCCTGCTCACCTGCGAGTTGCGCTGGGTGCACGGCTTCTGGGGGGCGACGTCGGCGAACGAGTTCCGCGCCGTGCTCGGCGAGGCCACCCGCCGCCACCCCGTGCGTGTGGCGCGCGGGCCCGCCGGGCCGGCGGGGGCGACGCTCGGGGCGCTCACGACCCCCGTGGTCAACGAATACGGCGAACTCGAGTGGAGCCCGCTGGCCGACGTGTGGCCCAACGCCGCGGCCACGCACCGGGACGCGTTGCCCGACGCCCCGCGCCTGGCCGGAGCCGGGTCCACGTCCGATGCGGCGCCCGCGGCGCCGGACTCCGCACCCGCCTTTGCCCCAGCCCCCGCACCCGCCCTTGCCCCCGCCCCGGCGCCCAGCCCGGTCCCTGCCC
>JAPKHB010000392.1 GCA_026647295.1 Planctomycetota bacterium
GGAGAAGCGGGCGGGGCAGGGGAGGAACGACACGGACCTGGCAGGGGGAGGTTGCGGACGGCGCCGCGCCCAGGGCGTGGCGCGCGGCACGGGCGGCGGCCCGGCGGCCGCCGGGCCCGGGGTCCCCGGGTCCTCGGGCGCGCGGGGCCGCAAGCGCCCCGGTACGCCGAGGCAGCCCTCGGACCCACACCTTGGGTGGCGTGCCACGCGCGGACCTCCCGTTCCGCGCCTTCCACGCTACCGAAGGCCCGCCGATCAATGCAACGACCATTCCAATGCGGGGCCGCGCGGTCGGAAAACGCCGCGGCGACGCGACGCGAGGGCCGCCGATCGCGGTGTCCCTGTCGCGGGCCCGCCCCCCGGGGGGACGGGTGCCGCGACGCCAGGTCAGACCCGCCGGCGCCGCCGCGGGGGGCGCGCCGGAGCGGCCCGGCCAGGCCTGGAAGCCGACCTTCCGCCACATCGGTAAGTCTCTTTGCGCACCACGATAACAAAGTTGCCGCCGTAACCACGCCTGCCCCCAGGGGCCGCGGGCTCCAGGGGCCCCAGGGGCCCCCCGGCCGCCCGTTGCGCTAGCCCCCGTTCGGGGCGGGCTGCTCGGCGTCCATCCCGTAGCGCTCGAGCTTCTTGCGCAGGCCCAGGCGCGACAGGCCAAGCAGTTCCGCCGCGCGGCTCTTGTTCCAGCCGTGGCGCAGCAGCGCCGCGCGCAGCGTGCGCCGCTCGAGGTCCTCCACCATCGCCTTGAGTCCGCCGGGGTGCAGCGCCTCCTCGGGATCCGGGGGCCGGTAGGCCAGGATGCGGCTGCTCAAGTGCTCCGGGCGGACCACGCCCCCGCTCTCCAGCGCGCGCAGGCGCTGGACCTCGTTGCGCAGCTCGCGCACGTTGCCCGGCCACTCGTAGGCGGCGAGCAGTTCGAGCGCGGAGGGCTCCATCCGGAGCGTGGCCCCGGCGGCGGCGCCCTCCTGCAGGAAGTGGGCGACCAGCGCGGGGATGTCCTCGCGCCGCGTGCGCAGCGGGGGGAGTTCGATCACGACGCCGGCGATGCGGTAGTAGAGGTCCTCGCGGAAGCCCCCGCCCTGGAGCATCGAGGCCACGTCGCGGTTGGTCGCGGAGATCAGCCGGAAGTCCACGGGCACGGCCTTCTTGGCCCCGAGGCGGCGCACCTCGCCCTCCTCCAGGACCCGCAGGAACTTCTTCTGGATCTCCGACGCCATCTCCCCGATCTCGTCGAGGAACAGCGTGCCCTCGTGCGCCTGCTCGAAGAGCCCGGCGTGGTCGCGCAGCGCGCCGGTGAACGCGCCCTTCACGTAGCCGAAGAACTCGCTCTCCATGAGCGACTCGGGGACGGCGGCGCAGTTCTCGCTCACCAGCCGCCCGCGGCGGCGGGGGCCGTTGAAGTGGACCGCCCGGGCGATCAGTTCCTTGCCCGTCCCGCTCTCGCCCACGATCAGCACGGGGAGCTGCAGGTCGGTGACGCGGTCCACGAGGCGCAGGACGCGGCGCATCGCGGGCGAGCGGCCCACGATCTGGTCGTACGAGTACTTGAGGCCCAGTTCGTCGGCCTGCTTGGCCAGGTCCTCGCGCGCCTGGCGCAGGGCGTTGGTCCGCAGCCGCAGGGCCTTGCGGAGGCGCTCGTTGAGCCGCTCGATGCGCTTGGACTGCCGCACGGCCTCGCGCCGGCGCATGCCGATCTCGCGCCGTTCGCGGGCGTTGCGGATCGCGATGGCCGCGAGGCTCGCCAGGCTCTCCAGCATGCGCACGTCCCAGCCGTCGAAGGTCGCCTTCTCGACCGTGTTGTCGAGGTAGATCGCGCCGAAGGTTCCCCCCTTGCCCGGTTGCCCGGGCGCGTGGATCGGCACGCACACCAGCGACCGCAGGTGCAGGTTCGCCACGCTCGCCTGGCCCTCGAAGCGGTCGTCCTGCTGCATGTCGTCCGAGAGGATGCTGCGCCCCTCCGAGATGACCTGCTGCGCCACGCTCACGGAGAACGAGCCGTGCGCGTCGTTGAGGTCGCGGTGGTCGGGCAGGCGCGCGCGGCGCACGACGAAGTGGTCCTTCTCGCGCAGCAGCAGGAAGCCGCGCCCCGCGTTGGTCAACTCGATGGCCGCGTCCAGGATTCCCTCGAGGAGCTGGCCCTCGTCGCGCAGGGCGTTGATCTTCTCGTTGAGCTCCATCAGTTGGCGCAGCGCACGGATCTCGCGTTGGCGCCCCGCCAGGCCGCGCCGCTTGCGCGGCGCGCCCATGGCGCGGGCGAGGAGCTGGGCGAGGTCCGCGGCGTCGGAGGTGCCCTGGGGGAAGTACGCCGTCACGCGCGTCTCGCCCAGTTCGACCTGGTCGCCGTCCTCCAGGCGTTCGTCCAGGATCGGCGTGCCGTTGACGAAGGTGCCGTTGCGCGAGCCCAGGTCGGTCACGCGCCAGCCGTCCGGCCCGAGGTAGACCCGGCAGTGGCTGCGCGACAGGGTCCGGTCGTCGACCGGGATCTCGTTGGAGGGGTCGCGCCCGACGGTGGCCGAGCCCGCCTCCATCTCGTACACGCGCTCGTCCCGGCCGGGCGAACGGATGAAGAGGCGCAGGCGCGTGGTCACGGGGCACTGCTTTGCAAATCGGGGGCCGCGCCCTTGCGGGCGCCGGCCGGCCCGGCGGGGGCTGGGCGCGCCGGCGCGCGGCGTCCGAGGTCGGCGGCCCGCCCGCGCGCAGGCGCCGCCTAGCCTGCCACGGCCAGCGCGATCGCGGCTGCGGCCAGCGCGGCGTTCTCCACGCGTAACACCGCGGCCCCCAGTCTCGCCCGCGGCACGCCCGCGGCCCGGGCCTCGTCCAGTTCCCCGGGTGTAAAGCCGCCCTCCGGGCCGACCAGGAGCCGCGGGAGGGCGCCGGTGGCGGGCAGCAGCCCGGGCAGGAGCGGCGCCCCCGGGTCGGGGTCCAGGAGCACGGCCGGGGCCGCCAGCGCGCGGGCGTAGGGGAGCGGTTCGGCGATCTCCAGGAGCCGGGCCCGCCCGTTGACCTTGGCCGCCTCGACGGCGAGCCGGTGCCAGCGCGGCGCGCGCTCCACCGCCATCGCCGCCCGGCGCGGGTGCGCGCGCGCCGTGAGCAGGGGCACGAGGCG
>JAPKHB010000393.1 GCA_026647295.1 Planctomycetota bacterium
GGCAAGGGCTATCCCGCCCCCTACCGTCGGTTCCGATGGTGCACCGACCGGCTGAAGATCCAGCCAGCGAACCGCTTCATCGAAGAGCGGGTCAATCAGCACGGCGAAGTCGTCCTCATCCTTGCATCCATCCGACGGCCTCGGCCAGCGTCCCCGGCCCGGACGTGGCGGGAGCGCGTCCGGCCTCGACGTCGGCCAGTGCGCCCGGCGCGTCCAGCGCGCGCGCCGAAGGCGGCAGCCGGCAACCGGCCAGCGCGAGGGCGGGCAGGAGCGCGAGGGCCCAGGGAAGACGGCGGGAACTCCCGCCCGGACGGGGGGGGAGGGAGCCTGGGAACGTACACATGCGCGCGGAACTCCGACGAATGAACGAGGCGGACGCGAACGGGCGCGGCGCCTACAGCAGTCGTCGGGGGTGGGTTCCGAGCGGGGGCCCGGCGCGGGGGACGGCGTCCGGGAACTCAAACGCGACGGGCGCCAGGGCGGGCCCCGTCGATGTCGCCGCCTCCGCGGGGGCCGTCGCCAGCGCGGGCAGAGGGGCCTTGAGGCCCACCGCGGCGCCCGCGGGTGCCAGCGGCGAGAACGCGGCGGTGTGCTCACCGGGGCCCGGGGGGCGGGGCGCCTCGCCGTCTTCGCAGGCCACGTCCTCGCAGCCGCATGCCGGGGCCGGGGCGTGCGCCGCGGGCACGTGGCAGGCGTGGCGGGCCAGGGCGCTCTGGACGCTCTGCTGGCAGTCACTCTCGCAGGCGACCCACGGCACCTGGGCCGCCAGCAGGGCGAGCAGGGTCAGCAGGGATCCGGCCCGGGCCATGCCGCGAGCATGCCCCGGGACGGGGGGCCGCGCAAGTCCCGCCCCCGCCCGGCCGTCGCGGATCTTCACCGTCGGCCCCGCGCCGGGCGCCCGCCTCACCGCCCCGACCCACCGCCCAGGATCAGCGCGCGCCCGAGCCCGTCATAGGCCAGGCGCTGGAGCAGGCGGGGGTCGGCCTCGCCGAAGCCCACCGCGTGCACCTCGGCGCGCACGAAGAGGTTCGCCCGCCGGATGTCTTCGATCAGCCAGCTCTGGACCGCGTAGGGGCCGTACCAATGCACCCGCTCGGCGTCGCGGGCGACGCTGCGCGACTCGGGGTCGCCGGCGACGTCGCCGGCCTCGCGCACGTCCCACTCGGCATGGTCATCCCAGGAGGGCACGCCGTCGCTGAGCAGGAACACGGTGTCGCAGCCCCCTTCGAGCACGTCGGGCGCGACGTACGCGTCGGCCCGCGCCGGCCGCGCGCCGGCGAGTTCGAGCGCGCGCAGGAGCCCGCCGTGCAGGTTCGTGTAGCCCCACAGCGTGCCATGGGGCCGGTCGGGCTTGCGGGGCCCGGGCTCGATCGCCAACACCTCCGCGATCGCGCGCGCCACCGCCGCGGGCGTGGCGCGCCGTAGCCCCGGCGTCGAGCCCAGCGCCTCGGCCCGGGTGCCGAAGCCGATCACCACGAACTCCTCCTCCGGCTCGAGGCGCTCGAGCGCGAGCCGCAGGAAGGCGCGCGCCGCGTCGAAGCGGGTGCGGATCTCCTCCCAGGGCAGGTCGGGCGGCGCCGCGGGCGCGGGCGCGGGCCCCCCGGGCCGGGCGTCAGGCGCGTCCCCGCCGGTCACCACGGGCCGGCGCCGGGGCGGCACGGGCACCTTCTTGAGGTCTTCCACCTCCTCGTGGGTGAGTGGCGTGAGCATCGAGTCGCTCAAGTCGATCACGAAGGCGATGCGCCGGCCGCTGGCCGGCAGCCCGAAGAAGGTCGGCGGGCCCACCGCCGGCTCCGCGGGCGGCGGCGGGCGGCCCGCGATCCACTCGCGCCACACGGCCGGGTCGGGGCGCCACTCGTCCCGGTTGAGCGCGCGGCGCAGCCGGCGCACCACGCCCAGCCGCGCGCGCGGGGTGGTGGTGGCCTCGCCCAGGCGTTCGACCAGCGCCAGGGCGAGCGCCTCAAAGCGCGGATCCTGGCGCCGGGCCGTGTGCGCCGAGAGCACTTCGGCGGCCGCCTCCAGGAGCAGCGTGCGGCCCGGCTCCGCGGCGGTGGCGTCGGGCAGCGCCGCGCGCGCGGCCTCGAGCCCCTCGGGCGCCTCCAGGCGGGCCAGCGCGCACAGCGCCGCGGCGCGCAGCCACGGATCGCCGGCGCGGACGACCACGGCCACGGCCTCCTCGACGCGCCCGTGGCGGCCCTCGATCTCGAGCGCCTGGGTCCAGAGCCACGCGTCGCGCGCCTTGGCGTGCTTGCGGCGCCAGTCGGCCAGCGCCGGCAGGTGCGCCGGGGCGTCGAAGTGGCGGGCGACCAGGTCCACGAGCAGCGCCCGGACCACCTCCTTGGGCTCCTCGGGGCGGGCGTAACTGCGCGTGAGGATCTCGAGCGCCCGCGCGTCGCCCGTTTCGGCGAGGCGCTGGCGTCCGCGGTGGCGCAACCACAGCGAAGGGCGCTCCAGGTACCGCTCGTAGGCCTTGCGCGCGGCCGCAAAGGCGGGGTCGTCGGCCCGCGCGGGGGCCGCGGGCGCGGCGGCGGCCCCGGCGAGCGCGAGCGCGAGCCCGGCGAGGCGCAGACGGAGCGGACGACGACGCACGCGCCAATGGTAGCGCGGCCGACGCGCCAGGCGGCGCGGGGCGGTCGGCTGCAAGGCCGGCCCGCCGGGCCGGAAACGAAGCCGGCCGGCCCCGTGGGGCCGGCCGGCCGGTTCTCGGTCGGGCGCGGCGCGGCCCCTTGGGGGCCGCGGCACGCCGGGGCTCTCGCGGGGCTACTTCTGCGCCGCGGGGGCCTCCTCCTTGGCGCCCTTGGCCGCCTTGTTCGGGCAGGGGCACTCCTCGGCGCAGGCCTTGCCGGACTTGCAGCCGCCACAGCACTTGCCGTCGGCGGCCTTGGCATCCGCGGCGCCGCTCGCGTCCGCGCCCTTGTTGCAGCCGTTGCACTCGCCCTTCTTGGCGCAGTTCTTGCCGTCGGCGGCCTTGGCGTCCGCGGCGCCGCTCGCGTCGGCGTCCTTGCTGCAGCCGTCGCACGCGCCCTTCTTGGCGCAGCACTTGCCGTTGGAGGCCGAGGCGTCGGCCGCCCCGCTCGCGTCGGCGCTCTCGCCCGGGCACTT
>JAPKHB010000394.1 GCA_026647295.1 Planctomycetota bacterium
GTGGCGCAGCGCGTGGCAGCCGAATCGCTTCGCGATGCCGGCCCGCGCGGCGGCCGCGGCCAGCGCGCGGTTGAGCGCCTTGGGGTGTGCGTGGTGGCGGCCCCTCCATCCGGTGCGCGGGCAGGTCGATTCCCCGCGCGCCGGGAAGACCCACTGCCAGCCCCATGCCTTGCTGTCGGAGGGATACTTTCGCTCGAGGGCGTCGGGCAGCCGGACCTTCCCGCGGCCGGCGGCCAGATCTCTCTCGTGGAGCGCGCGGACCCGTTCCAGGTGCGCGCGCAGCGGCTCGCGCAGCCTCTCGGGGAGCACGGTGACCCGGTCCTTGTCGCCCTTGCCCTGCCGGACCATCAGCAGCCCCTGGTCGAAATCCACGTCCTTGACCCGCAACCGGAAGCACTCCCGCAATCGCAGTCCGGCCCCGTAGATCAGCGCCGCCATGAGCCGGGGGGTGCCCTCCATGGCCCCCAGCAGCGCCGCGATCTCCGCCTCGCCCAAGACCGTCGGCATCCGCCGGGAGCGCCTGGCCCGCACCACCCCGTCCAGTTCGCCGGGCTCCCGGCCCAGCACGTGGCGGAAGACGAACACCAGGGCGTTGAGCGCCTGGTTCTGCGTCGCGGCCGAGACGGTCCGCTCCACCGCCAGATGGTTGAGGAACCGGCCCACGTCGGCGGTGTCCCATTCGCGGGCCCGCTTCGGGCCGGCGAATGCGGCGAACTGCCGGGCCCAGTGCGCGTAGCACTCCTCGGTCCGGTAGGACATGTGGCGGGTGCGGATCTCCTCCCGCAGCCGGCCGATCACGCCCTTGCCGACCGGCGGGGGAGAGCAGCCGCGGTCGGCCCAGTCCCCGTCGCGCGGTCGGGGCCACGGCGGCGCCATGGCCGGCGCCAGGGGGCGCATCGGCCCGGCGCCGCCCAGGAACCACCGGATCGACTCGCCGGCCCTCTCGATCTGCCAGTCCGCGCTGCCGCGCTCCCGGCGCATCCATTCGAGGAATGCCTCCGCCGCCGCGGCATCGACGGCCGTCTCCCGCCGCCGACAGAAGGACAGGAACCACGTGACGTTGATCTTGCAGCTCTCCTTGGCTTTCTCCCCCCACGGCGCGGCCCCCAGCATCCGCACCAGCCGCCCGTAGTGATCCGCCTCCTCGCGGCATGACGCCGCGCCCCCCGCCCGATATCCCAGATCCGCCACCATGACACGATGATACGCCCGTATTATCCGTGAGTCAAGGGCGAAATCGTCCCCCCGGACGAGCCCGATGGACGGCCAATCGGCCGAGGCCACCGGTCGCACGAACCAGCCCGCCGCCGCCGGGTTGGGGCCGGATCGCCGGGCCTCAAATGCTGCCCGCATCCGGGCAACAGCCCCAAAATGTCCTTAAACACGGCCCCTCACGGCGAGGTGTCCTTAAACACGGCGCCCGTGTCCTTAAACACGGGGCCTCTCCCAGGGGCGCACCGTGTTTAAGGACACCGAATGTCCTTGAGCAAGGCCCGCCCCGGTGCTACCTTCGACCACTGGGGAATGAACCGAAGGCGCTCAGCCACAACGGCGTGCCCGGAAATGGGCATTTCCGGCCATTCGGACATCGCGTGTCCCTCAATACAACGTTGGACTAAACGCTTCGCGTAAAGCATATAAGCCGCAGCATGTAATAACACATTTTGGTGAAGTTATAGCTTGCAAGTGATCCATCAGGCATCGGGAGCCATGAGATATGGGATAACTCATGGAGGGATAGGTGGGGAACGGGGAAACAACCCTCAATAGACTATTATTGGAGAACCGGGATCGCTGGCCCGGCGGGCTGGGCGAGAGGCAGTACTCGGTGCTCAACCTCATCGCGCACTGCAGGACCGAGGTCCTCGGCAGGGTCGCGTACGGCTGCGGGGACTGCGGGCACGTGGAGGCGGCGCCGCGGTCCTGCGGCAACCGGCACTGCCCGCTGTGCCTCGGGGCCAGGCAGGCGCGGTGGGCCGAGGCGGTGTGCCGGATGCTGCCCGACGCGGCGCACTTCCACGTGGTCTTCACGCTGCCGGCGGAGCTGGAGGATCTCCACAGGGCCAACCACAAGGCGATGACCGAGCTGTTCTTCCGCGGCGCGGGCAAGACGATGGACACCTTCATGCGGAACAACTGGGGCATGGAGGGCGGATACCTCGGGGTGCTCCACACCTGGGGCCAGACGCTGCGCTGGCACCCGCACATCCACATGCTGGTGCCCGCGGGGGGATTCCGCCCGGGGCGGCGCGGCTTCCGCCACGCGCGGCGGGACTACCTCTTCCCGGTCCGCGCCCTCTCGGCGGTGTTCCGCGCCATCTTCCTCGGGGGGCTCGCGCGGCACCGCGACCTGAACTGGCCCGGGGCCCTCGCCGAGCCCGCGGCGCGCCGGGCGTGGCTGCGGGCGCTGGCGGCCAGGCCGTGGGTGGTCTACAGCAAGCCGACGCTGCGCCGCACCCGCGCGGTGGTGCGCTACCTGGCGCGCTACACCAGCCGCACGGCCATCTCCAACCGCCGCATCCGCCCCGCCGGGGACTCCGCGCTGCTGGACTACCACGACTACCGCGACGGCCGCGACAAGGTCATGCGACTGGGGCTGACCGAGCTGTTCCGCCGCTTCGCCGCGCACATCGCGCCACGCGGCCTGCGCCGGATCCGCTACTGGGGCTACCTCAACGCGGCCAGCCGACGACGCGCCGAACTCCGCACCGGGGCCGCGCCGGGCCAACCCGCCACGACCCCCGCGCCCAAGTGCCCGCACTGCGGCGCCTCGCGCTGGACATTCCTGGGCCGCTGCCCCAAGATCCGGACCCATGAGGGCCAGGGGAGCCACCTTCCGGCGCGACGGGACGCGCCGGCACCGCACAGGACCCATCGCTATTCCCTATGCGGCGGGCTGAGCCCGCCGATCTAGTCCAACCAGAGGATGCAGGAGACGCCGGCCATGCCCATCGACCCACCCGCGCGCATTTCCGTCGCTCCTGATCCTTAACGTTCGACGAGACCATGAGACTGACACTCATCCTTGTTTTCGTTGCAGCATTCACCGTCCGTGCGGTGGACGAGACCCT
>JAPKHB010000395.1 GCA_026647295.1 Planctomycetota bacterium
AGATGGCCCGGCTGCTCTTCGAGGAGCGCGGGGTGGGCCTGGCCGCCCCGCAGGTGGGGGAGGCGCGCCGGCTGATGCTCGTCTGCCCCTCGGGTGAGCCGGGGGACGAGTTCCCCGTGCTCAACCCCGAGATCCTCGAGGCCGAGGGCGAGGCGCTGGGCGAGGAGGGCTGCCTCTCCTTTCCCGGCATCTACGGCATGGTGCCGCGCGCCACGCGCCTGCGCGTGCGCTACCAGGACCTCGAGCTCAAGCCCCGCGAGATGACGCTGGAGGGCTGGGTGGCGCGCATCTTCCAGCACGAACTCGACCACCTGGACGGCGTGGTGTTCATCGACCGCATGACGCCCGAGTCCCGGGCCCGCGCCGAGCCGCGGCTCGAGGAGCAGCGCGCGCGCCCCGCGGGCCGCACCGGCTAGGGCCCCGCGTGCGCGTCTTTCAGGGCCCCGACGGGCTGTCCCGGCGCGAATTCCGTGCGCCGGCGGTGACCATCGGCGTCTTCGACGGCCTGCACCGCGGGCACCGCCACGTGATCACGCACCTGCGCACCTTCGCCGACCGGCTCGGCGGCGACGCCGTCGTCCTCACCTTCGAGGCCCATCCGATGGCGCTGCTCACCGGAGCCCCCCCGCGCCGGATCCTGTCCACCGCGCACCGCCTGCTCCTGCTCGGGCGCCTGGGCGTGGACGCGACCGTCGTGCTGCCCTTTGACGACCGTGTGCGGCGGATGGACTACGAGACCTTCACCCGCCGCGTCCTGGTCGGCGGGCTGGGCATGCGCGGGCTGCTCTTCGGCTACAACGGCAACTTCGGCCACGGCGGGGAGGGCACGCCCGAGCGCCTGCGGGCGCTGGCCCCGGCGCTGGACTTCGAGGTCGAGGAGGCCCCGGCCATCCAGTTGGGCGGGCGTCCGATCTCCTCCACGCGGATCCGCGAGGCGATCCTCGCGGGCCGGCTCGCCGAGGCCGCGGAGATGCTCGGCCGGCCGGTGGCCGTGTACGGCACCGTCGTGCCGGGCGCCGGGCGCGGGCGCACGCTGGGCTTTCCGACCGCCAACGTCGACCTGGAGGGCGAGATCGCGCCGCCGGCCGGCGTGTACCAGGTCGTCGCCGCGCTGGGCGCGGAGCGCTTCGTGGCCGTGGCCAACCTGGGCACCCGCCCGACCTTCGATGCGCCCGGCGCCGCGCCCGGGCCGGTGGTGCTGGAGGTGCACGTGCCGGGCCTCGCACGGGACCTGGCCGGCCAGCACATGGAGGTCGAGTTCGTGCGCTTCCTGCGCCCGGAGCGCCGCTTCGCCTCGCGCGAGGAACTGGTGGCGCAGATCCGCAGCGACCTCGCCTCGCTGGGCGCCCGGCCGGGCGCGGGCGCCGCCGGCGCGCCGCCGGCGGGGGCCTGACGGCCCGGCGGGTCCTGGCGCCGGGCGGGAATTGGCTTGCGACGGCGCCGGGCTCTGTGTTCCATCCACCGCGCACCGACCCTGGCTAGGTAGCTCAGCTGGTAGAGCACTTGACTGAAAATCAAGGGGTCGCCGGTTCAACTCCGGCCCTAGCCACCACCCTGCGCTCGTCCGCCCCCGCCCGCCGGGAGCGCCCTCGCGCCGCGCGTCCGCAGGGGGCGGATCCAGGCGGCGTGGTCCGCGGGGTCAGCGGGGTTCGGGGTCGAGGAAGAGGTCGGCCGTCCGGCCCTTGTACTCGTCCACCATGCTGAACCACTCCTCGGCCGTGACGCCGTACAGGTCGCGTCCGGTCAGGCGGCTCAAGGTCGGCGGCATCGCCTGGCGCAGGGCGTCCCAGCGGTTGCGCGCGGCATCGCCGCTGGCCGAGGCCTGTTCGCCCGGGAGCGGGTCCTTCTGGTTGCCCTTGACGCCCGGCTTGGAGCGGCGCACCGACTCGATGATGGCTTCGAGGATGCGGGTGCGCTGGCTCTTCAGGTGGCGGAAGTAGCCGAGCGACTCCATGGCCTCGCGGGCCGCGCCGTTGTGCTTGGACTTCTCGAACACCTTGAGCAGGGGACCGACCAGCGCCGCGTCCGGGACCTTGCGCGCCGCCCGGATGGCGGCCACCAGCGGCGGGGGCGCGGCGCCCGCGTCGCGCTGGCCCAGGTGCGGCTTGAGGTGGCGCGCGGCGTCCGGGTCCTCGGTGTCGCCGAGCGCCGTGAGCGCGGCCACGGCCAGGCCGTCGCCCTTGGCGGCCTTGGCGACCTCGCCGAGCAGGTCCACGGCCTTGCGCCGGATGTCCTTCTGGCCCTCGGCCTCCTTGTGCAGGGCCACCAGCGCCGCCGCGTCGGCCTCCAACGCGGGCTCGTTCTTCTCGCGGATGCGCGCGCGCACCTGGTCGGTGAGGGCGTCCAGGCGCCGGAGCAACTCGGCGCGGGGGTCCGGGGCCTCGACGCCCCCGCCCTCCCCGCCGGCTTCGCCGGCCTCGTCGGCCCGCGCCGGGGGGCGGGCCGGGCCGAAGGCAAGGAGCAGGGCCGCCACAAGGAACGGCAGGGCCCGCAGGCGGGCAGCGCGAAGGTCGGACATGGTTCCTCCCCGGGAAGCCGACACGAGGGACCCCCATGGCGGGGCCCACCATCTTGGACGCGGGGGGAGGGTCTGGGTTCCCCGGGCCCGGCGGGGGTCAGAGGAGGTCCAACTGGTGCTCGGTGAGCAGGGCCTCGGGGTGCTCCCGCAGGGTGCCGAGCACCTTCTCGACCACCTCGCGGGCGTGGCCCATCCGCCCGCTCACGAATGCAAAGCCCAGGCCGGCGACCTGCCGGGCCTCCTGGTCGTCCACCTCGGCCGCGGCGACCCCGTAGCGCTGGCGGGCGCGTTCCAGCACGCTCTTGACCACCCGGCGCTTGTCCTTGAGCGAGCGGGCCCCGGGGATGTGCAGCCGGGCGTAGAGGACGGCGACGTGCATCGACGGATCGTAGCCGGGCCCCCGGCCCGGCGTCGGCGCACGGGAGGGCGGCGCCAACCTCTGAAAGGCGCCCCCCCTCGCGTCCCTCGAATGATGCACCGGAGCCTGGCTCCCTTCTAGGGGTTTGCAAGCCCCGTCCCGGCGGGGTGGCGTTGCAGTTCC
>JAPKHB010000396.1 GCA_026647295.1 Planctomycetota bacterium
GGATGCTGATCGCCGATCTCTACGCGCTGCCGGCGAGCGCGGGTACGGAGCGCGCGTCGGAGCGGCCTCCGGGAACGGCCGCCCGTCCTTGAAGCGGCTCACGACCGGCTGCTCGGGCGGGCGGCGGTGGCGCTCGAGCAACGGGGCGGCGTCGCCGGCCGCGATGCGCTCGATCTCGGCCCGGCTGTACCAGTCGCCCTGGTCGATGCCCTCGCAGCGGACCTTGGTGGCCGCCCACTCCCGCTCGGAGCGCAGCGCCCCCTCCCAGAAGGGGAAGGTGCTGCACGGCCGCGGCTTGGCCTCGTAGACCCGGCAGCGCCCCTCGGCGAGCATCACGCAGTCGCCGCCGGGCTGCTCGCGCAGCGAGAGCCGCGCGCCCACCCGGCGCACGTAGCGATCCTCGAAGGCCCGCCGCGACAGGCCCAGCGCGCGGGCCATGCGCGCGATCTCGGCTTCCTCCACCCACACGTGGCCGGGCTCGCCCGTGCAGCACTGGCCGCAGGCGGTGCAGCGAAAGCGCAGGCCCCCGGCGTACCAGGGCTCCTCTACGGGGCGTCGGGGCATTCGCGCCCAGCCTACCGGCGGCGGCGCGGGCGCCGCAGCGGGCCAGACCCCGGGCGCGGGCCTTGGGGCGCGGGGGGGCGCAGGCCGGCCGGGGGGGCGGGGGGCGGCGGCGCGGCGGGCGGTCCGCCCGGCGGCGCGCCCAGGTCCACCGGCACCGGCCCCCCGGGCAGGTAGCCGGCCATCTCGACCAGCGCCTCGGCCACCGTCTCGTAGCGGCTCTCCCGGTCCTTCGAGGCCATCTTGGTGATGAAGTAGTGGACCTCGGGCGAGATGCGCCGCTGCTTGACCTTCTGCGTGTCCAGCGCGGAGAGCACCTGCTTGGCCATCACCTCGTAGTCGGTCTCGCCCTGGAAGGGCACCTCGCCCACGACCATGTGGTAGAGCGAGATGCCCAGGCTGTAGATGTCGCTGCGGGGGTCCAGGTCGGCGCGGCCGCGCGCCTGCTCGGGCGACACGTACTCGACCGTGCCCACGGTCGTGGCCTCCTCCTCTTCCTGCGCCGCGGCCAACTCGCGGGCCAACCGGCGGATGAAGCCCAGGTCGATCAGGCGCACGCGTCCGGAGGCCTCCACCATCAGGTTGCCGGGCTTCACGTCGCGGTGCAGGAAGCCCTGGCCGTGCAGGTACGCCAGCGCCCGGCCCGCCTGCAGGGTGACGCTCAACGCCTCCTCCTTGCCCAGGGGCCCGCGCCGCTCGATCACCTCCTGCACGGTGGCCCCTTCGACCAGGTCCATCGTGAAGTAGTGCCAGCCCCCGGCCGCGCCCACCTCGTAGCCCAACACGATGTTCTCGTGCTCGAGGCGGATCAGCAGTTCGGCCTCCTGCTCGAAGCGCTGCACGAAGTCCGGCCGCAGCGCGTGGATCGGATCGAGCACCTTCACGGCCACCGGGTGGCCGTTGGCGGTGTACACCCCGCGGTAGACGACCGCGGTCCCCCCCTCGCCGGCCAGGCCGAGGAGCCGGTAGCCGGGGAAGGGCTGCGTGGCCAGCGGCGTCGGCCCGAGCGCGGGGCCGAGGGCGCCGGGCGGCAGCAACTTGAGGTGGTAGAGCACGCGGTCCAGGCCCACCTCGCGGCCCAGTTCGTGCTGGCGCGCCTGGAGGGCGAGCGCCTCCTTGAGCGGCCCGGCGTCCAGCACGCGCAGGCGCAGCAGGCGCTTGGCCAGGTCCAGTTCGCGTTGCGTGGGCAAGGCCGGGGCCTCGGGCTAGATCGTGTAGAGGGACGAGACCAGGCGCTCGAGGCCCTCGCGGCCGTCGGCCCACCCGGCCACGGGGATGGCGAGCAGGAGTACCACGCGCCCGGCCGGACGGTCCACGACCACCACGATGGTCTCGACCGGCGTGTCCTTGAGCGTGGCCCGGACCTTGAGGCGCCACCCCCCCTCCACCCCGTCGAGGGGGCGGCGCGCCTCGCGGACCTCGAGGTCCGGGGCGGCGCCGCGCAGGCGGGCGAGCAGCCAGGCCTCCGCGGCGGCGGCGTCGCGGGCCTCGCCCTCCTCGTGGGGGTGCCACTCGACGCGCAGGTTGGCCAGTTGCGCCGCCTGGGTCCCGATCCCGAGCACGCGCCAGCCGGTGTCGGTGGGCGCGGCCAGGCGCGGCTCCCAGGTCCACAGCGCGTCGGGCAGCCGCCAGCCCAGGCCGACCTCCGGCACCTCGACCCGCAGCCGGGCCGGGTCCGCGCCCGCCCCCAGGGCCTGCTGGCGGGCGGCCTCGGCCTGCTCGGCGCTCACCCCCAGGGCGATCAGGCCCTCGCGCACCTCCTCGCGCACGGGCCCCCCGGACTCGGCCGGGAACCAGGAGACGCGCCGCTGGCCGTCCTCCTCCCAGTGGAACTCGAGCCCCGCGCCCAGGTCCTCCGCCGAGGCGAAGCCCGCACGCACCGTCACGAGGCCCTCGAGCGCCGGGTCCAGGATGGACGCCGTCTCCAGGCCGAGCCGGGACGGTCCGCTGCGCAGGAGGTGCTCGCGCAGGCCCAGCCGCCCCCGCGTGCCGGGGGGCACCTCGCGGCGCACCTGCGCGGCCGTGCCGCCGTCGAGCACCGCGCCGTACCACACGCCGTCCTTCACGCGCCCCGAGACGGCGCGCTCGTAGCGCGTGCGCACGCCCTGCGCGTCGCGGCCCTCCCCCTGCTCGCGCCAGGTCACCAGCCGCACGCAGAAGCGCAGGTCGGTGATCTCCGTGCGCGTCGCGCGGATCGCCGGCAGGTGGGTCCCCTGCGCGAACAGGTCCACGGTCTCCTCGAGCCGAAAGCCCGGCTCCCCCAGGTCGCGCACGGTCCACAGTTGCAGCCGGCGCACGCCCACGACCCGCCCCGCCGAACGCAGCAGGTACCACTCGTCGCGCACCGGCCGCACGCCCCCGCCGGGTCGCTCGCCGCCGGCGCCGCGGTCCACGCGCACGACCTTGGCGCGCGGGAAGGTGAGGCGGGCGAGGCCGCCCGTGTCGGAGGTCTGCTCGAGCACGACCACCTCGCCGTCGTCGCGCAC
>JAPKHB010000397.1 GCA_026647295.1 Planctomycetota bacterium
GTTGTACCCGGCGGGGACAAGGTCCTGGACGCGCCGGGTCTCCAGGCGCACGCGGCCGAGAGTGGCGGGGTCAGGCTTTGCGACCATGGGGTCCTCCCGAGAGCCCGCGCTCTGAGAGCCAGGCCAAGAGCGCAGAGCGGACGGCCGCGTGGCCACGGCGGGCGACGAGGCGGTCGAGGAACGGGCCGAGCGGGCCCCCGTCGAGCGGGTCCCGGGTCCAGACCGGGGAGAGGCCCTGGGGCTCCTCGAGCGCGCCGCGGTAGCCCGCCCAGGCGTTCAGGTCCGGCGCGGGGGCACTCACGGGAGGCCCTCCGGGGGCGGCGCCGGCGCCCTGCGGCGCGCGGGCGAGGGCCCCAGCCCCGGTGCCGAGGGGTCCGGGTCGCTCAGCGCCGCCGCCATCTCGGCCACGTCGGGGAGCAGCCGCTCTAGGAGGTCCAGGGCCGCGATCGCCCCGTAGGGGAGCAGGGCGGCCACCGGGTGCCCGCGGCGGGTCAGGACGATCCGCTCCCCGTCCCGCTCGACGGCCCGGACCAGGGCCCCGAGGTCCCGCTGGGCGGCCTTAAGGGCGACCCGGATCACGGCCGGCCCCCTCTCGGTACAGACCTCGGAGGCCGATTTTCCGGGCTCTCCGGGCGGTTTTGGGCGGGAGCCGAAACCCGTGAAAAATGCGACACGCCCCGCGGGCCGCTCGGGCCGCCGAGGGCGTGAGAGTCCGCAGGCCCCCCCACCCCGCCGCTTGACCCCGCCGCCCGCTCTCGGGCATTCTTCCGCCCATGGCAGGCGGTGCAGAGCGGCTGGAGGTTCTCGCGCGCGAAGGCGAGCTCGGGCGCCAGGGCCAGGGGGACGACGTGGTCCACCTGGGTGGCGGGCTCGGTCAGCCCGTGGCGCGCGCACTCCCGGCAGATGGGCTCGTCGCGCAGCACCCGGGCCCGGACGGCCTGCCAGCGGGCGGACCCGTGGACGCGGGCCACCGCGGGGTCCCGGCGGGCCAGGTTGTACTCCCGGTCCGCATGGCGGCGGCTACGGAGGATCCCAGCGAGCGTGCGCGGCTTCGACGGCATGGTGCCTCGGGACACGCCCGCTGGGATGGGCGCGCGGGAATCCTACCATGCCCATGCGACGTCCTACCGCACCACGACCTGCACGCCGCCTGCTACCACGCGCGTTGCCGCAGGGGTCCGGCGCCAACACGCTGGACCTCCTAGAGACCGAGCCAGTGATTGAGTGCCTCCACGAGTCGTTTCGCGCGCCACGCACAGAACTCTTGGTAGCGGCTACCCTGTAGGCGGTCGCCCGCGGCTTCGCCAAACAACTGCACATCGGCGCGTTGCCGTTGCTCCAGGGAGAGGGAGCGGTAGGCCTCGTCGGGCGGCTTGGCGCCCAGTTCAGAGTTCGTCGATCTACTGACCAGCGCGTAGTTCGCGGGGCTGTTCGCCTCGCGGGGTTCCTCGCCCATGTCTGCGACGACCTTGCGTGGGAACAGGTGGTGTACGGTGAGATCGCCGGCGGGGAGGCTGGCTTTCCCGCCACGGGCAAGCACGTCGATCGGCTCGCCGCTGATCCAGTCCTCTGCGCCCTGCCCTACGAGCCACGCGTGGAGCACCTGCGTCTGGGGGCCCCACAGTTGCGAGTAGGTGTTGATCTCGTCGGCCTCGATCCTGCCCGCCTCGGCCCGCTTGAGGGCCTTCAGCAGGACTCGCGAGGGGTGGTCCTTCGACTCGCGCAGTGCCCTGCAGAATCTGTTGATCGTCGTCTCGACGGAGCCCTGGAAAACACCGCGCAGGGCCGTGAGGCAAAGCCATTGCCTGTACCTCTGTAGTGCATCCGCGTCGTTGCGCTTGCCGGCGCTGTGAAGGGCGACAGCCAGCACGACAACGGCGTTCGCAGAGGGCAGGAGGGCTCGCCGCGACCATCCCATTTCCACATCGACGATCTCGAGCGCACGCGCGATGGCCGTCTCGGCGTCGCGCCACGAGATTGCCAAGGACTTGCCGTGCACTCCGGGCGTCGTCACCCAGTCTGGGCGAAGGCTGTTGAACTGTGCCGCACCCCTATGGAAGACAACAAGGCCGCGAAACGCAAACGAGAACCCGAACCCCACCCGGCGGGGGCGCTCCTCGGCCACGAATCTCCGCATTGCCTTGAGCACTTCAACGGCCTTCCCCCGCGCCAACTCGGCAGCACGCACGTCGCCCTGCCGCAGTGGCGTGCCACCCTTGTTCAGCCGTGCGAACACCTCGACGGCTTCAGCGTCGTCGACATTCATCACCGTCGCGCACGGCACCATCTGGTCGAGCATGTCGAAGGCGCGATCGAGCCGGGTGAGGGCGGCGTCGCGCCGCGCCGGAGGCCAGTTGGGAAGCACAGACAGTGCATCTTTCGTTTGGTCCCTGAGATCAGAGTTGCGTCCGTCGAAGAGTTGGTCGAGCGGCACAAGCGTCACGTCTCCCTCGTCCACACGTCGCTTGACCCGTCGACTACCAGCGTAGGTGACGAAGAGCTTCGTAGCCCGTCCATGTCCGTCATCCGTGGCCGCAAGGTCGAGGTAGCAGCGCAGTTCCCCTCCCTGCTTGTCTTCGCCTGCGTAGAGCCCGTAGGCTGCCTCAAGACTCGTCAGTCGCTGCTGTCCATCGATCAGGTAGCCCTCGAAGTGCTCAGCAAGGCGCTGTTCTCCGTATGCCTTGGGCTTCACGTCCCGCTGGGGCTCAGTCGGGAGCCACAAGTAAAAGGCGCCGATTGGGAACTCCCGGAGGAGCGAGTCGAGGAGATTCCGGATCTTGTTGGGCTTCCAGACGTAGTCGCGCTGGAACTGGGGGAGAAGGATCCTCCCCCGGTGGAATGCACTCACCATGTCCCGAAGCTTCCTCGTCGTGGTCTGCAGTTCCACCTGCGGATCCCTCCCGTTGGACAGGGCAAGCCTAGCAGACGTCACGCGAGACTGCGCCCGGGTCCATGAAGGTCGGTGTACCTCCCCCGTGCGCCGCTACCGGACCCCGCCCTGGAAGATCACCCGCCCGTCCCGGTCGTGCAGCGACACCCGC
>JAPKHB010000398.1 GCA_026647295.1 Planctomycetota bacterium
GAGATCTTTGCCTTGAGGCTGAACCGGGAAAGCGGGGATCGGAAAGAGCTCATGGACTTCCTCCAGTCTCAGTAGTCGTTGTGGGCCTCCTCGATGGGCCGGCCCGGGAGGTTGATTGCTGGCTGCCATGCGGAGTCGGCGAACAGCAGCCCCGGCATGCGGCAGAACGGCCATGGAAGCCGTGATGGGGCTACTTCATGACGCGAGCCGGAAGCGGGCGGCGGCCTCGTTGAGGGCCTGGGCGAGGTCCTTCATCTGCCCGGCCGTGGCGGCGAGCTCCTCCGACTGGGCCGAGAGCTCCTCCGTGGAGGCCGAGACCTCCTCGGCCGAGGCCGAGGTCTCCTCCGAGGTCGCCGAGACCTGGATGATCGCCTCCGTCACCTTCGTGGTCCCCTGCGCCATCTCCCCCGCGCCCCGCGCCGACTCATCGGCCAGGTTCGCCATCTCCTCGGCCGAGACCACGATGCGCTGCGCCCCCGACGCCAGCCCCTGCACGTCCGTGGCGATGCGCTGCATCTGCACCGCTGACTGCTGCACGGAGGCGATGATCGACTCCAGGGCGTGCCCCGCCTGCGTGGTTATCTCGCGGCCCTCGGTCACATCCTTGACCCCGGCCGCCATCGCCTCCACCGCCTCCCGCGTCCCCTGCTGCACCTTCGCAATAAGGTCCGCGATCTCCTTGGTCGACTCCGAAGAGCGCTCCGCCAGCGAGCGGACGTTCTCGGCCACCACGGCAAAGCCCCGTCCCTGCTCCCCTGCCCGCGCCGCTTCGATGGCGGCGTTCAGGGCCAGCAGGTTGGTCTGCCCGGCGATGTCGTCGATCACCTTCACGATGTCGCCGATCTGCTGGCCGTACTCGCCCAGCAGGTCCACCGTGCGCGAGGCGCGCTCCACCGCCTGGGCGATGGCCTCCATGGAGGAGACGGCCTGGCCCACGGCCTGCTGGCCCTGCAGGGCCGCGCCGCGGCTCTCCTCGGCCGCCTTCGCCACCTCTTCCGAAGCCGAGGCCACGGCCAGGATGCGCTCGTTCATCTGCGTCGCCTCGGTCCGCGAGCCGAGGGCCGAATCGGCGTTCGACTGGGCCGCCGCCGCCACCTGCTGGGAACCCGCCGCCACGCGCTCTACCTCGCGCGCCGACTCCTGCGAGAGCGACGAGAGCGAGACCGCCGAGCGCGTCACTTCGTTGATCGCCGAGGCTATCTGCCCCGTGGCACCCGCCATCTGGTCCGATGCCTCCCGCAGCTGGTCCGAGGCCGAGAGGATGTCCGTCGCGTTCGTCTTCACCGTCCCGATGAGGTCTGCGAGCCTGTCACGAGCGGCGTTGTAGGCGTCAACCGTGCCGCTCATAGCATCCACAATCTCGTTAACGGACGTTGCGGCCTGGCCCACCTCGTCGCGGGAAGGGGCGGGTATCTTCTCCCTGTCGGCAGTCACGGCAATCGTCAGGTCACCCTGTGCCAGCGCGCTCATGGCCGCCTCGACCCGGCCGAGCGACTCACGCTGGGCGGCGAGCCGGGCGACTACGGCGACGACAGGCCGGCGCAGGGTGATTGCCACCCAGAAGGCGACAGCGGCGACCACGATGGCTGCGAACGCGCCCACAATGAGGATCTTATTGGTGAGGGCGCCGACGTCGGCCAGGGCTTCGCTCTGGTTCTGGGCGGCAATGACGCCCCATCCCAGGCCGGGATACGTCGCAAAGCCCGCCGAGTTGAAGTAGCCGTACAGGTTGCCGTGATCGGTCCCATCAAGGGCATCGCCCGGCTCGGAGCCTGAGGCCCCTGAGACCAGGGCGCTCTGGACGACCTTTTCGGAGCCGATGTTTCGAGACAGGACCTGTGACGTGTCTTCGGACGCGAGGACGGTCCCGTCGGCGCTCACGATCATCAGCTCGGCGGTCGACATCCCCGACGCGCGCGCGCGCTCGATCACGGCGTTGAGCACGTCGTAGGTCACGTTCCAGTTGAAGCGGTTCGTCCACACGCCCACGATTCGCCCGCCGTCGTCCCGGATGGGATAGGTGAATGACATCGCGTAGGCCTTTTCGCCGGCGCCGAAGACCGCACTCATGAGCGAGTCTTCATGAAGGTCTTCAACGAAGGTCTGGTTGGGCTGGAGGGTGTTTCCGACGGCTGTCTTGAACCATTCTTCGCCCTTGACGTCCCGGCCGATGAGCGCCTTCGTCTCAAGGGGCTTGCCGCCGAGGTCCACGGTGTTGACGGCTACGATCTTTCCCGACGTGTCGGCCACCACCATCAGGCTATAGATGGGCGAGTAGATGCCCATCATCGTATTGATCCACTCGTTAAGGCCCTCGGGTTCCATCGCCTTGGCGGGCTGGCTGAGCGCGTACGCCTGGACATCGCCATAGCGCTCGAACAGGTTGCGGTCGAGCTTGTCGCTCGCGTTGAAGGCGAGCTCGGCGACCTTCGACTCGGCCTCTCCCTCAAGGGAGCTCGATGCCTGGCCGCGCGAAATCAGTGCGATGACGGTCAGCGGCACAATCCCCACGACGAGAAACAGCGCCATGAACTTGGGAAGAAGCTTGACATCGTTGAGCTTGCGCAAGATTGACCCCCTTCTACGCACACGTAAGCAGCTATCACACATGAGTATCGCGACAGAAGGCGTCGCCCGCGGATGAGCGAATCCCCGCGTCCGGGGGCTCCGAGACCCCGAATGCGGCGGCGGATGGTACCGATGGGGGCTGCGCCTGGATCAAGTCCCCTTAGTGACGGGTGCCGGGACGCTGCTTCTCCATGAGACCCCGCGCGATGCGTTCGGCGTGGGCGCGGTCGCCCGGGGCAAGGTCACCGTCGAGCACCATGGCGCTGAGCCGCTGCTTCGAGCGTTTCCGGAGCAGCTCGGCGATCGCGCCATCGGACATCTCGGCTTCGTGATGCTCGCAGAAGAGCGGGCCGGCGGCGGGCCGACCGCAGTCGGCCCACGCGCACGGTGCGTCGTCTCTACTCATCTCGTCTCTACTCATCAGCGAACGGATCGATGTCGGCCGGTTCGGGCTCCGGCTCAGGT
>JAPKHB010000399.1 GCA_026647295.1 Planctomycetota bacterium
CTCCACGCGAGGCGGGACGGGCGGGGGGGCCGGGTCCTCGAGGTCGCGGCGCTCACCCCCGGCGAGCCGGCGGAGCCGGTCACGCTGGTGCTCGAACCGGGCGCGACCCTGCGCGGACGGGTGCTCGACGAAGCCGGCGCGGGCCTGATCGGGGCCCAGGTCTACGCCTGGACGCAGACCACCACGCACGCGATGGGCAACCCCAGCGCGATGACCGACGCGGAGGGCCGCTTCGAGATCACCGGCGTCGCCCCCGGGGATGCGCAGGTGCAGGCGAACCTGGCCGGCCGCATGGTGCCGGGGGCGGAGGTGAAGGGTCTCGCGCCGGGCGAGGTGCGCGACGGCATCGAGTTGCGCCTTGCGGCGGGGGGCACGCTCACCGGGCGCGTGCGGCGCTCGGACGGCCAGGCGGTCGCCCACGTCTCCCTGATGCTCCAGGTGCAGCAGGGAAACGTCGCCAACGCGCTGCAGCTGCGCCTCGACGCAGAGGGCCGCTTCCGGCTCGCGGGCGTGCCCGGGGGGGCCACCTGCACGCTGATGGCGCTCTCGGGAGGCCGCGCCTGGAAGCACGTCGGCACGCCCTTCGTCGCGGGACCCGAGCCCGTGGAACTGGTCTACGACCCGCCGACGAAGGTGCGCGTCCGCGGGCGGGTGCTGGACGCCGCGGGGGAGCCGGTCCCGCTGTGCCGCGTGGAGATCACGGCGGCCGGCGAGCGCAGCGCTTCGAACGAGTGGTACATGGGCGGCGACACCCAGGAGTGCGTGAACGGGACCTTCGACCGCGAGGTCGAAGGCCCGGCGCCCTACAAGGTGCGCGTGAGCCTCGCCCGGGACCGCAGCGGGGCGCCGCTCAACCTGTGCTGCGCAGAGGTCACGGTCCGCGACCCCGCGCAGCCCGTGGACGTCCGGCTCGAGGGCGGACGGCGCGCCCGGGGCCGGGTCCTGGACGAGGGCGGCGCGCCGGTCGCGGGCGTCAGCCTCTCGGGGCCCGGCGTCGCGGCGCACAGCGGCGCCGACGGAACCTTCGTGCTGGAAGGCCTGCCCCCCGGGCCGGTCAGCTTCGGCGTGCGGGCGCCGCCGGAGTTCGTCGCGCCGGGCCCGGCCACGCTGGGCGCCGGCGCCGAGGAACTCACGGTCCGCCTCGTGCGCGGGCTCTCGGTCCGCGGCACGGTCCTTCGGCCCGACGGGACGCCGGCGACCAACGGGAGCGTCTCGGCGAACTGGGACGCTGGCGGCCGGGGCGGCGGCCACGCCTGGGCCCGGATCGAGGCCGACGGGCGCTTCCACGTGCAGGCGCTCCCGCCGGAGACGCGCGTGGACCTGCACGCACAACTGTGGGAGGCCGGTCGCCAGGCCGGGCGGGGCGTCGTAAAGGGCGTGCCCGCCGGCAGCGAGGACGTCGTGATCCGGCTCGCGGTCGGCGCATGGATCCGCGGCCGCGTGCTCGACGCGGACGGCGCCCCCGCGTTCGGCCACCAGGTGGTGGCGCAGGGGCCCGACGGCGCCTGGGTGGGGGCATCGAACACCGACGCCGCCGGCGCCTTCGAGATCGCGGGGCTGGAGCCCGGGGAGTGGAAGGTCCACGCGCGGCCGGCGCGCGGCGGACCGCCGAGCCCGACCGTCACGGTCTCGGCGCCCGGGGCGGACGTGGAACTGCGCATGCCCCGGACCGCGGCGGTCGCGGGCCGGCTGCGCTCCGCAGCGGGAGACCTCGCGGGGTTCAACTGCCATGCCTGGCGGGAAGGCGCTTCCGGGCCACAGGGCGGGCGCGCCATCAGCGGGGAGGACGGCCGCTTCCGCCTCGAGCAGATCCCGGCCGAGGGGCGCTGGCGGATCGCCGCCTGGCGCAGCGGCGACCGGCGCTACGGGCTCTCCGAGCCCTTCGACGGCGGCGACCCGCCGCAGGACCTGGCCGTGCGCCTCGTGGAGGGGCAGACCATCTCCGGGCGCGTGCTCGGCCCGCCGGGCACCGAGACGGGGACGCTTCGGGTCTCCCTAGGCGCGGCGACCTGGCAGGTCACCACGCAGACCGACGCCGAGGGGCGCTTCGAGTCGCCCGGCCTCCCGCCCGGAGGCGCCTACGAGATCAAGGTGTACTCCAAGGGCATGACCCACCCCCCCGTGACGAACGTCGCCCCGGGCCGCACCGACGTCGACATCCGCCTGACCCCCCTCGAATGACCATACGGAGCCAGGCTCCGGTGCATCATTCGACGGCGTTCGCCGGACAGGACGCCCGTCCCGATGCGCTCCCCGCTCCCCCCGTTCAGTCGTCGATCCAGTCCCCGACGAGGTCGACGGCGCCCGCGTGGACGAGGCGCGAGCCCAGCGGCGGCATGCGCGTCGCGTCCAGGCGCCGCATCCGCTCCCACAGCACGCTCTCCTCCTTGACGCCCGGCTTCACGATGCGGGCCTCGAAGAGGCCCAGGTCGCCCTGCGAAGGCACGACGCCGATCGCGTTCATGAGCGCGTCGGGCGTCTGGTAGCGCAGGTCCAAGCTGCCCGGCGCCGGCCCCCCGGGCAGGTGACACTGGGCGCAGTTGGCGGCGAGGTAGGCCCGCGCCCGCTGCGCCGGCGTCCCGGCGAGCGGGTCCAGCGGGTCCGGCCAGCGCTCGTGGCCGCCCGCGGCGCCGACGTCCGTCGTGAACAGCCCGATGTGGTTCCAGGACCGGAGTTGGTTGTCGGTCTGCGTGGGGTAGTCGAAGTCGCGGTTGAGCTGCCCCGTGCGCACGCCCAGCACGCGCCCGGCGGCGTGGGAGTGGCACCACAGGCACTGCGCGCCGCTGGGGTAGGACCAGACCTGCTCGCGCTGGCCCCCCGGGGCGGCGGGGTCCTGGATCTGGAAGGCCTCGTCGAGGCTTCCCGGAAGCAGTTCCGCCGTCTTTGAATTCTAAAAAAAATCAGCCCGCTACCACCGGCGTCAAGCGCATGGAACAATACCGCGACCGCTGGT
>JAPKHB010000004.1 GCA_026647295.1 Planctomycetota bacterium
GCGCAGATCGCCCGCCGCGACCGCACGCTGTGGAACGTCCTGCTGGGCTACTCGTGGTTCTGGCTGCTCGGCGGCGTGTGCCTCCTGGCCGCCAACGCCTACGGGCGCCTGCAACTGGGGCTCGGCAACCTGGGCACGAGCCTCCTGCTCGGCGCCCTCTCCGTGGGCATCGGCCTGGGCAGCGCCCTGGTGGGGCGGCGCCTGCGCGGGAAGGTGGGCCTTCGGCCGGTCGTCGGCGGCGCGGTGGCCCTCGTGCTGCTGCTGGGCGCGCTGGGGCTCGTCCCGGTGCACAGCCCCTCGGCCGAGGACCTCGCCCTCCTCGCCCGGCACGAAGCCGATCCGGCCGCCGACCGCGGCGCGCTGCCGGGCATCCCGCGCGCGGGGGTCGGGACGCTCGGGGCGGCCTTCGTCCTCTTCTTCCTGCTGGGCGGCGCCGCGGGCTTCTACTCGGTCCCGTTGCTCGCCACCATCCAGGCGCGCCCCGCCGCCGCGGACAAGGGCCGCGCCTTCGCCGCCGCCAACTGGCTCAACTGGGCGTTCATCCTGCTCGGTTCGGTCGTCTACGGCACCGGGATGCGCTGGCTCGAGCACCGCGCCCACCACCTCCTGCTCGGGATGGGTGTCCTGACGGCCCTCGTGTCGCTCTGGGTGCTGCCCCGCGCCCGCGCGCGGGGCTGACGCCCCCGTCCGCGGCGGGCGGGCGCGCGCCCGCCGGTGCGATCACAGGTCCAACTGCTCCAGCACCCGCGCGATGGCGCGGCTGTTCTGCATGACGTAGAAGTGCACGGAGGGCACGCCCTTGTCGAGGAGTTCGCGCGTCTGCGCCAGCGCCCACTCGATGCCCACCTCCGTCACCCGGCCGTCCGGCGCCGCCTCGATCGCCGACGAGAGCGCGCTCGGCACCTCGCAGTAGAAGGTGCGCGGGATCGTCTCCAGGTGCTTGCGCAACGTGAGGATCTTGATGCCCGGGAGGATGGGCACGTCGATCCCCGCCGCGCGGCAGCGGTCGACGTACTCGAAGTAGTGCCGGTTGTCGAAGAACATCTGGGTGACGATGTAGTGCGCGCCCATCTCCACCTTGCGCTTCGTCCAACGGATGTCCGCCTCGAGGTTGGGCGCCTCGAAGTGCTTCTCCGGATAGCCCGCCGCCCCGATGCAGAAGTCGGTCGGGTCGGCGTCGAGGAGTTCCTCCAGGTACTTGCCGCGGTTCATGTCGGCGATCTGCCCGATCAGGTCCGACGCGTGGTCGTTGCGCGAGCGCCCGGGGGCGAGCGGCTTGCGGTAGCCGCTGTCGTCGCCGCGGATGGCGAGCACGTTCTCGATGCCGAGGTACCGTAGCTCGATGAGGAAGTCCTCGGTCTCCTGGCGCGTGAAGCCTTCGCACAGCACGTGGGGCACCGCGTCCACGCCGTACTTGTTCTGGATGAGCGCGCACACGCCCAGGGTCCCGGGCCGCTTGCGCTTGATGCGCTTCTGGTAGCCGTCGCGGCTCTCCTCGTAGACCACCTCGGCCGCGTGGCTCGTCACGTCCAGGAAGGGCGGCCGGTGCTCGACCAGGTCCTCGACGAGCCGCACGAGGCTCTGGAAGTCGCCCCCGCGCAGGGGGGGGATGATCTCGAAGGAGATGAGCGGCCCCTTGGCCTGGGCCAGGTGCTCGGTGACCTTCATGGGGGTTCCCGGACGCGAGGGACGGCGGCGCGTCGCCGGCCGGCCCACCTTAGTCCGTCGCCCCCCCGGGACCCAGGACGGTGGATGGACCGCGCCCGCCTGTGTCATGCCCCCGGCGCGGGGGCCGCCCCCGGGGCTGGGGGAGGGGTGGGGGACGATGGGAGGGAGCCATGTGCGAACGCATTCCCCGTCCGGCCCCGGGCTCCGCGCCGCCAGGAAATCAGGCTCACGCGGACGCGGGCCTGGGCCGGCGGGCCTTCCTCCTCGGCCTGGGAGGCGTGTTGATCGGGGCCTGCACCGCCCCGGCGTCCCCCCGGGGCTGGGCCGCTCGGGGCGGCTGGGCGCGGGCCGGCCCGGGTCCGGGTGCCCGAGGCCACGTGCCGGGCCCCGCGTTGAACCGCCCGGGCCCCGAAGCCCCCCTTGCGGTGGTCCGCCGGGCGCAGTGGGGCGCCCGCCCGCTGCGCCCCAATCACGATCCGATGGCCGACGTCGCGCGGCTCACCCTCCACCACACGGCCATGGAGGAGGAACTTCGCGACCGCGACGACGCCGCGGCCGTGCGCGCGATCCAGGCCTTCCACCAGGACGGCCGGGGCTGGGCCGACATCGGCTACCACTGGCTGATCGGCCGCGACGGGCGCGTCTACGAGGGCCGGCCGCTCGGGGTGCAGGGGGCGCACGCGGGAGGCTCGAACAACGTCGGCAACCTCGGGGTCAGCGTGATCGGCGACTTCAGCGCGCGCCTGCCGGAACCGCCGCAACTCCACGCCGTGCGGGCCTTCCTGGCCCGGGCGGTGCGCCGCCACGGCCTGGGCCCCGCCTCCGTGTTCGGGCACCGGGACTTCAAGGCCACCGCCTGCCCGGGGGACGCGCTCTACGCCTGGCTCTTGGAGCGCAAGCAGGACGGCTGGGCGGCGGCGTAGGGGCGCGGGCCGACGCGATCAGGCGCCGGTGCGAAACTCCACCCGCCGGCGCGCCCAGACCTCGCGCCCGGGCGGCTCGAAGCGAAAGGCCCGCACGAGCGCGAGCGCGGCCTGGTCCAGGCGGGGAACGCCGCTCGCCTCGGCCAGCCGCGCCGCGCCCACGGTGCCGTCGGCCGCCACCCGGAACTCGACCAGCACGGAGCCCTCCTCGCCCCGGCGGCGCGACTCGGCGGGGTAGAAGTCCGAAAGGCGCGGCGCGCGCAGCACCCGCAGCCGCGGCGGCCCCGCCGCCGGCGCCGCGGCGCCGCCGCCAACCCGGGCGGGCGGCGCGGCCGCCACGGGCCCTGGCGGCGAGGGCTCCGGCGCCGTGGCGGGCGCTGCTGCGGGGGGCGCGTCGCGCGGCGCCCGGCGTTTGATCCGAACCGGGAGTTCGAGCACCGAGAGGAGCGGCGGCGGCGGGGTCGGCTCCACCGGCGCCGCGAGCACCTCGAACTCCCCTGCCGACTCCGGAGCGTCCGCCTCCGGGATCGGGGGCACCACGCCCGAAGGAGGGGACGGGGACGGCTCGACCCACCCGGGGTCTTCGCTCTGCGCGGCCGCCGGTTCCCACGGCTCGGCGCGCTCGGCGGGGAACCCGAGTTCCACGCGGGCGCTTGCGCCGTCGGCTCCCACGGGCCGGGCCGGCGCCGGGCCCAGGAGCAGCCAACCCACCAGCGCGCCGTGGAGCACGAGGCTAAGAAGCAGCGCGAGGTGGCCGACGCCGAGGGAAGCCGCGCGCGCCGCCACGGGGAGGGGAGCAGGCCCGCTCATCGCCCCGACTCTACGGTCCCGGCGCGCGCGGGGGGGGGGCCGGCCGCCCGGGCCCGGAGGCCCAACCTTGCGGCGCCATGACGCCGGGCCCAGGGCCCACCCCTACACTGCGCGGCGCCATGCGCTACGAGTTGATCGAGACGCCGGGGGCCGTGCCCATCAAGGCCTGGACGAAGGGCGTGCCCGTCGAGGAGCAGGCCCGGCGCCAGCTCCAGAACGTCGCGCGCCTGCCGTTCATCCACCGCTGGGTGGCGGCGATGCCCGACGTGCACTGGGGCATCGGGGCCACGGTCGGGAGCGTGATCCCGACCCACAAGGCCATCATCCCGGCGGCCGTCGGCGTGGACATCGGCTGCGGGATGATGGCCGCCCGCACCTCGCTGCGGGCGGTCGACCTGCCCGACGACCTCAAGCCGCTGCGCGCGGCCATCGAGAACGCCGTCCCGGTCGGCATGGCGAGCCACGCCCGCACCGCCCCGGCCGCCGAGCCCGCCTGGGCCCGCCTGGGCCCCGAGCTCGAGGCGCTGCGCCGGCGCCACCCCGCCCTGGGTCGCAAGGACGCGGGGGCGCAGCTCGGCACGCTGGGCAGCGGGAACCACTTCATCGAGGTGTGCCTGGACGAGAACCAGCGCGTGTGGCTCATGCTCCACAGCGGTTCACGCAACGCCGGCAACCAGATCGGCCGCTACTTCATCGAGCGGGCGCGCGAGGACCTGCGCCACCACCTGCGCAACCTCCCCGACAAGGACCTCGCCTACCTCGAGGAAGGCAGCGAGCACTTCGACGAGTACGTGCGGGCCGTGGATTGGGCCCAGCGCTACGCGCGCGCCAACCGCGAGGCGATGATGACCCTCATCCTGGACGCCCTGGCCGGCGTGCCGCACCTTCCGTCCTTCTCGGTCACGGACGAGGTGGTGAACTGCCACCACAACTACGTGGCCCGGGAGTGGCACTACGGGGCGGAGGTCTACGTGACGCGCAAGGGGGCGGTGCGCGCCGGCCTCGGCGAGCTCGGGATCATCCCGGGCAGCATGGGCGTTCGGTCCTACATCGTGCGCGGCCTGGGCAATCCCGAGAGCTTCGAGAGCTGCAGCCACGGCGCGGGCCGCGCCATGAGCCGCAACGAGGCCCGCAAGCGCTTCACGCTCGAGGACCACGCGCGGATGACCGCGGGCGTGGAGTGCCGCAAGGACCCCGGCGTGCTCGACGAAACGCCCGCGGCCTACAAGTCCATCGACGCGGTGATGGCGGCCCAGGAGGATCTGGTCGCGGTGGTCCACACCCTCAAGCAGGTGGTGTGCGTGAAGGGGTAGGGGTCGCGAAACCCGGAGGCGCGGGTCCGGGTACGGACGGACGCCCCCCCGGAGAGCCGCCCGTGCGCCCGTCCGTCCCCGCCCTGGCCGTCCTCCTCCTGCTCGGGCCGCTGGCCCCCGCGGCCCCGGCGGGCGGGCCCGCGGAGGACGGGCCGCCGGTCGCGCGCCGCGCGGGCCGGATCGAACACGGGGGCCGGTGGCGCGCCTGGCACGCCCTCCTGCCCCTCAACCACGACCCGGGCCGGCCGGTCCCCCTCGTCCTTGCGCTGCACGGGGGCGGGGGCAGCGGGGTCGGCTTCGACGCCGTCACCCACGGGCAGTTCACGCGGGAGGTCGCCCGCCGCGGCTGGGTGGTGGCGTTCCCCGAAGGCGTGGCAAACGGATGGAACGACGGCCGCCCGCTCACGGGCCGGCGCGAACGCGCGCGACGCGGCGTCGACGACGTCGCCTTCCTCTCCGCGCTGATCGACCACCTGCGGCAGACCCTGGGCGTGGACCCCGAGCGGGTCTACGCGACCGGCATCTCCAACGGCGGATTCATGGCGATCCGCCTCGCGCTCGACCTCTCGGAGAAGGTCGCCGCCGTCGCCGCCGTGACGGCGACGCTGCCCCGCGCACTGGCCGCCCGGGTTCCGACGCAGCCCGTCGGGCTGCTCCTGGCCAACGGAACGGCCGACCCCCTCGTGCCCTACGCCGGGGGCGAGGTGCGCGCCTTCGGCCGGTTGCGGGGCGCGGTGTTCTCCACCGACGAGACGATCGCCCGCTGGCGCGGCTGGGTCGGAGCCCGGCAAGACGCCCGGCAGGTCGCGATCCCCGACCGCGACCCCCACGACGGGACGCGCGCCACGCTCGCAACCTGGGAGGCCACCCGCGGAGCGGCCGTCGCGCGGCTGCGCATCGACGGCGGGGGCCACGCCTGGCCGGGCGGAAGGCAGTACCTGCCCGCGGCGCGCATCGGCCCGGTCAGCCGCGACCTGGACCTCGTCCCACTGCTCTTTGACTTCTTCGCGGCCCACCGGCGCGCCGCCCCCCCCGCGCCCGCGCCCAGCCCGCCGCGGCCCCGCTAGGCCGTGTCCCCTCCCCCGGGCCGGCCCGGGGCCTTGCGCAGGCCGCGCGCCCCCCGGTACGCTTCGCGCGCGGCGCACGCGCCGTGCGCTGTTGGGAGGCTTGCATGGGCCCTCTGCGGACGTGTCATCGGATCCGGCGCGGCTTGGCCGCGGCCCTGGCGGCGCTGGGGCTCGGCGGGCTGGCCGCCGGCTGCGGCGGGGGCTCGCGCTCGGCCGAGGCGGGGCCGCCTTCGCCGCCACAGGTGCGCACCTTCGTCTTTCCCCACCTGCTCGAGATGAGCGGCTCCATCCTCGACACCCCGTCCACCTTCGACACGAGCATCTTCATCACCTACACCGCGGGGCTCGTCGACAACGTCGATCCCGCCCCCGGCGCCACGGTCGACCTGTTCCTGTTCGACGAGTTCTCCGGCGCGCCTGTCCAGGGCAGCGGGCCGGACGCCATCTGCAACCCGTGCCCGTTCCTGCTCGGGCCCCAGCAGCGCAAGGCCGTCTGCAACCTGGACAACCTGCTCGACAGCGCGGGGTACTGGGACTCCGGCCGCGCCGCCTTCACCGGCTTCGTGATGCTCGTCGTCACCGGCGACCCTGACGCCGTGGCCGTGCAGGCGGTGACGACCCGCCGGGGCGAGGCGGCCACGGACCTCTCCGTGTTCGTCTTCGAGCCCCAGGAGATCCGCGCGCCCCCGCCGTAACGTCCGGAGGAGTTCCGATGCCCCCCAGCCTGCGCTTCCTCCTCGCGCTCGTCCTGCTCTGCGGCGCCCCGACGGGGTGGGCCCGGGCCGGCGAGGAGGAGTCCCCGCCCGCCCACCGCTTCGACCGGGAGGACGTGCCGCTCGAAGGCGTGCTGGAGGCCCTCACCGACGAGAAGCCCCTGGCGCTGCTGGACTTCTTCCTGCCGGGGTGAGGCCCCTGCGAGTGGCTGGAGCGCACGCTCCTGCCGGATCCCCGGGTGGGACCCGAACTCGCCAAGTACCTGACCGCGCGGTTCACCTCGGGCACCGCGCCCGGGGACGCCGCCGCCGAGCGCTACGGCGTGCAGGCCTTTCCGACCCTTCTGGTCGTCAACCGCGCGGGCGCGGTCGTGGACGAGGTCGACTGGGGGAGCCCCGCAGAGCTCGCCGCCGACCTGGCGCGGGTCCGGGCGGGGCGCGACACCCTGCTCGCCCTGCGCGAGCGGCACGCTGAGGCGCCCGGCGACCTTGACGTGCGGCTCGCCCTGGCCGCCCGCCTGGTGATGCGCGCGCCGCAGGAGGCGGAAGCCCTCGTGAAGGAGGCCGAGGGCGAGCTCGCGGCGGCGACGCCCGACCAGCGGGCCCGCGCGCTGCTGGTCACGGCCGACAGCCAGGTGATGCGCGACCTGCACGCGGAGGCCCTCGCGGGGTACATGGCGGTGCTGCGGGCCTACCCCAAGACGCGCCACGCCGAGGAGGCCGCCATGATGGCGACCAACGCGCTGCCCATGGCCGGCGTCGAAGAAGGCCTGGCCTGGATCACCGAGGCCCTCGGCCTGGCCCCGGGCGAGGACGCCCGCACGGCGCTCGAAGACGTCCGCGCCGTGCTCTACGAACGGGGCGCCGACGAAGCGCTCCTGCGCCGGGGCAACGAAGCCGGCGACGACGCGGAGTTGCTGAACCACTGCGCCTGGCAGTGCTTCCTGCGCAACCGCCACACGACGGCCGCCATCGGCTGGGCCCGGCGGGCCGTGGAACTCTCCGGCCGGGCCCCGCACGTCCTGGACACCCTGGCCAACCTCCTGGACCGGGCCGGGGAGCTCGAAGAGGCCATCCGGCTCGAGCAGGAGGCCCTCGAACGCGCCGAGGATCCGAAGGATCGGGCCCTGTACGAGGAGATCCTGGCCCGCATGCGGGCCGCAGCCCAGGTGCGCGCCGCGCGCTGACGGGCGGTGGCGCACCGCCGGCCCCGCCGCCGGGTATCAGGCTCCATGCGTCCCCTCGCCCCCCTTCTCCTCGTGCTGACCTTGTGCGTTCCCCCGGCCCGGGCGGAGGATCCCCCGGCGCCCGGGCCGGCCCCAGCACCGCCCGGCGGCGGCCCCGCCGCCCCCGGCGCCGCGGCCGAGCGCCTCAAGGCGATGGACGCCGACGGAGACGGCTGCGTGAGCCGCTCCGAGTGGCGCGGCCCGGCCCGCCTCTTCGAGCGCCTGGACCGCAACGCCGACGGCCGCCTGGACGCCGAGGAACTCCGCGCGGCCGGGGGTGGCAACCGGGCGCGGCCGGACCGCGGCGCCGCGATGGGGGCTCGCAACCCGGCCGACGGGCTGCGCGCCCGCCTGGATGCCAACGGGGACGGCAACGTCACCCAGGCCGAGTGGGCCGCCTTCTTCGAACGGGCCGACTCCAACGGCGACGCCGTCCTCGACGCCGAGGAGTGGGCCGCCGCGCTCGCCGGACGCCCGGTCCGCGACCCCGCCCCCCAGGTCGGGGACGCCGCCCCCAAGGTCCAGGTCCGGGCGCTCAAGGACGACCGGCTCGTCGACCTCGCGGCGCCCCGTCGGCTCACGGTCCTGATCTTCGGCAGCCACACGTGAGGGCCCTTCACCCAGCAGGCCGGGCGCCTGCAGGAGCTGTACGAGACCTACAAGGACCGCGCGGACTTCTACCTCGTCTACGTCCGTGAAGCCCACCCCACGGACGGGCCCCGACCGGCCCGGCACATCCAGATCGAACAGCCCAAGGACCAGGCCACGCGCAACCGCGTCGCCCAGGGCTGCGTGGCGACGCTCAAGTTGGAGATGGAGACCCTCGTGGACGACATGCAGGACACGGCCGCCCACGCGTTCAACGCCATGCCCGACCGCCTCTTCGTCATCGGCGCCGACGGCCGCATCGCCTACCGCGGCGAGCGCGGGCCGCGCGGATTTGACGTGAAGGACCTCGCGGCCGCGCTGGCCCGGTTGCTTCCCTAGCCCCCCATGCATGGGGGCGGGTCAGGAACCCGCGTGAACGCCCCCTGCCCGATGCCAAAGGCCACTGGGAGCGGTTTGCGGCTGGCGCCGGTCTGGGCGTCCCGGGCTGGAGGCGGGCCCGACGGCGGTACGGGACAAAGTACCGTCGTTGGGCCGCGACGACGCCCGGGGCGGTCCGGACAAGCCAGCAGCCGCGCCAGCTCGGGCCTGCGTCCGGCTACTCCACTTCGCCACGCAGGGTCCACGCCCTGCGCGCCGGGTTCCAGACCAGCCGCGGGCGCAGCCATAGCAGCGTGGCCCGGATGGACGGGCGCGCCGCGAGCAGGTCGTCGTGGATCCACGCCCCTGCCGCCCAAGGGGCCCTCTTCCGGCCCAGCTCCCGGGCGAGAGACACGACGCGCACGGTGGCCAGCCAGGCTTCGCGGGGCTCGCCGGACGCCATGGCCGTCAGCAGCGCGTCCGGATCCGTGAGCAACAGGGGCGCGACCTGCACGAACAGTTCCTGCTCGCGATCGGTCGGCGACCAGAGGCCAGCCCGGGTCGCCGTCCAGCCGCCGGGCCCCCGCCGGAGCGCGAACATCACCCGTTTGCCCAGCAGCCATCGGGACAGCGACTCCTCGGTCGCCCGCGGGTCGGCGTACAGCACAATCACCGGAGCCCGCTCGACCGGCTCGGGGCCGAAGTACTGGCGCCGGCGGCGAACGGAGAGCAGGTACTCGTTCGGCCCCCTGTGCGTGATCGCATCCACCACGCCCTCGATGCAGCCGTCCGCTCCCAGGATGCGGGCCACGCCCCGCCACACGCAGGGGGTGATGATCCGCAGCGCCAGCGCGTACTCGACGACATTCAGGATCTGCCCGGGGCTGTCGGCATCGAGCGCGGCGTTCTCCAGTGCACGCCACGAGGTGGGTTCGTGGGCCTTGAGCCTTGCCAACCGCTCCGGTGACGGCCGCGTGGAGCGGATCATCCAGATGAACCCGTCGAGGACCTCGGCGCGCGCGGGCGTCCCATCCTCACCCGCACCGAGCCGATCGCCCGCAAGCAGCGCCACCGCAACGACACCCAGCAGGACGGACCCCGACCGGCGGAGCGTCATCCCTTGCACCCCTCCAGCCCGCCGCCCCAGGCGTCCTCGGACACCGGCCGCGGGATCGGCTCGGGGTGGGCTTCGCACCACAGTTCGACGAGGCACTCGATCTCGAGCAGGTCGGCCTCGGCGAAGTCCGGTCGGGGGTCGTTCGGGTCGTCTCCCGCATTTTCCTCCGCCTCCGCCCCCGCCGCCTCGGCCTCCTCCTCCCGCGCCCATTGCCGTTCGAGCCAGCGCCCCATGTCGATCGTGCTCTGCATCGTCGCGCGGACGAACTCCGACGCCTGCGCCGGGAGGGTGCCATCCTCCAGATGCTCACGGACGAACCGGCAGAAGGCCTCGAACTGCGCGCGCGACTCCGGCCAGTTGAGCATCCCGTTCCGATGGCACTCGCTGCGCACCCGGGCGGCGGCGCGGATCAACTCCCCCTGCACCGTATCGGCCTGCCCGGACGCCGGGACGTAGCGGTCCCACAGCGCCTTGTAGGCCGGGCCCCAGTGTTCTGGAATGGGGATGCCGGCTGCTCCCCGCCGGCGCCCGCGCTTGAATGGCCACATGCGGCGAAGGATACCCGAGGGGCGAAGGGGGGCCCGAACGGACGGTCCTTGGGGCCGCCCATGGGCTCCGACAGGCCCCGGGCCCCCGGACCGGGTCAGGCGGACGCGCCCGGCACCGGCCCGCGCATCCGCACCTCGAGCACGCCCAGGTCCCGGCCCTGCAACACCACGGGCTTGGGCGCAGCGGTCGGGTCCAGCCGCAAGCCCGCGGCCGCGTAGAAGCGTCGCGCGCGCGCGTTGGCGTCGGCCAGCCAGACGACGACCTCGCGTTTGCCCAGCTCACGCAGGCTGTCCAGGCTGCGCCCGAACAGGCCCCGTCCGATCCCCTGGCCGATCAGCCCCGGCAGGAGGTAGATCGCGTACACCTCGCCGACGTGCGGCGGGAGATCCCCGTCGCGAGCGGATCCACCCACCGAGAACCCCAGCAGCCCGCCACGCCCCTCGGCGACCCAGAGCCGGGCGTCCTCCGGCCTGGGCGCCAGGATCCGCTGCCGGTGCCGCTCGGCGAAGTCTTCGGAACGCAGGCCGTCAAGGAGGTCGCCGGGGAACAGGCCCCGGTAGGTGGCGCGCCACGCCGCGACGTGAAGGGCCCCGATCCCCGCCGCGTCCTCGACCCGCGCGACCCGGAAACCGACCGGCCCCTGAAAGGACGTTGGCGCCATGGACTGCCTCTGCGGCCCCCAACCCGGAGCATACGCGGGCCCCCCGCCCCGCGCACTCCGGGCGGGGCGGCGCCCATCCGCCCCCCTCTCAACCGTCCGCGTCGCTCCTGCCAGCGGAGCGCGGGAAACAATGAAAGGTCCCGAACGCAACGAAGGCTTGCGGGGGCAGCGCCGCAAACGAGCGCAGCAGCCGCGCCTCCACCCTGGCCTTGCCCAGCCGCGCCGCCAGTTCCTCGATCTCCTCGGCCGCGACAAGCCGGAGTTGGAGTTCGCCCAGCGACTCGGACGCCACGCGAAGGAAGTCCTCCTCGGACGCACACCTGGCAATGACCGTCACGAAGGCCACCTGGGATTCGGGAATCGCAGCCCCTGGCCCGGTCGGCTCCACCTCGACCAGCCCGATCCAACTGCCGGGCCCCGCAGTGGGCCTTGCGGGTCCGTGCCGCGACTCCATCCCGCTCACGCTGCCCGCCTCCGGATCCCGGCCCCGCCTGCGCGCATCGTATGCGGACCGCTCACCCGAGGCTCGGGCCGGGGCACTCCGGGCGGGGCGGTCAAGGCGGCGTGCCGGCCGGTGCGCCGCGAGACGGTGAGGGTGCGCTCGCGGACGCCCCCTTCCGGGTCCGTCATGTGCCGATCCCCGCATGCGCCCGGGTGTTCAGGATCCGCGCGTCGCGTCGTGCCCTGCCTCCCATGCCACTCGAAGGGCCATCCAGGCAGGCCAACGACGGAGCATCCCGGCGGGGGGGCCCTCCCCGTCCCCCCCGTCCGCCCGCCGGTCACCTCATGCCCGGCGGCAGGTCAGGACCGCTTCCCGCGAGACCCATGAGGGCGAGCCGCAAGAGAATGTAGAGCACCAGCACCCCGGCTGGCAGCAGCCCCAGGGCGAACACCGCCACGACCTTGAGAGCAATCCGTTGCCTCAAGGCTCCTCCTCCCGGCAAGTCCGCCCGATCGTAGCACGCCAGTGCATCCGCATGGTCGCAGCCAGGCCCCACCTCCCCCCGCCGCCCGGGCGCCCCGGCCCCATCGCGCCCCAGGGTCAGGGGCGCGGCACCGTCGCCGCGTACGCTCGGAGCATCGCAATGGCCTCCCTTCCCACTCCCCGCTCCCAGGTTCGCCCGGTTCTCACCCACTGCTGATAATGGATGACCTCATGGCTCAACGAGGTGATGTACGCCGCCAGGCCGTCATCCCGCCCCCGCTGTCGGACGAGCGAAAGGTAGTCCCCCGTCGCGATCCGGATGTCGGGTTCGCAATCCCGGGTGAATGGAGCGAAGAAGGATGCGCTGACCCGCTCCCCATGGATCGTGGTCAGGCGTGCCGCCGGGCTCAAGTAGACCGGCACCCGGATCGGGAACTCCTGGTGGCGTCGCAGCCACCGGGCGTATCGAATGAGCGCAGCCCGCACCTCGCGGCGGCCTCTCGCCCCGCAGATCCGCAGCCCGGTTCGCAGCAGCCCGCCCCTCTGCACAAGGCCTTCCGCGCCGACCCTCTCTGCATCCCGCGTCCGGATCCGCACCGTCATCGCTTGTCCATGACCCATCGCGGCCGTCCTGCAGTGAGAGGTCGAATCGGGCGCGCGCTTCGATCGGACACGGAGCATGGGTGTCGCCCTGGCGTTTGCGGGCCGTTCTCGGGACACTGCCGCTTGGTTGCCGCCAAGCAGGACGTGTCGGCCGCGTGGGCCGGTTGGTTCATGGCCCCTCGTCGTCGATTCCGGCTTGGATCCAAAGCGAGCGCTGTTCCATTGCATGGCTGTAACCCAGCCGGAGACTTCGCCGCAGGAGTTCCCAGCGTCGTAGCGGGAGTTGCCAAGAGGGCCCCATCAAGACTCTCAGGCGCTCGGTGTACGCATCCAGGTCACCTTCGAATTCAAGAAGATGCTCAGCGATGGCCTCCCTGAACCGCTCGGCGATCGACTGCAAGAACACTGAGCCGGCCGCCGGACGCCCCTCGCCCGGTGGACTGGATCCCAGTGTGATTTTCTCGTATTCCTCCCGAAGGCGCGCTCGCGCCCTACGGGCCCACGCGGTCGCTTTTTCACGCTGAAGCACATGAACAACCAGCGCATCTGCCACCGCATGCACGAACGAGGGATGAGCCCATGAGGCATCCTCCGCGCAAAGCACGTCCTGGAGCACGCTCAACACCACCTCCTGGACCGCGATCTCCCTCTCCTCGGCGTGCTCGCTGCCCGGCTCGCCCGCGCCAAGGGTTTCGAGGCGCTCCTCCCACGCGGCGTGGGAGGTCCGGGGAGGAACGCTCCGCCATTCGACGCCCAGCGGCATCCAGAGCGCGCGCTCGGGCATGCCGTCTGTGCGCGACACGTGCAGCGCCGAGCCCTCTGGTCCGACGAAGTGGATCGAGACGGCCGACGACTGTCCCACGCGCCACGCCCCGTCCCTCACCTCTGCCAGATGCGGGGCGAGGACGCCCCGGCCGCTGATCACCTGAAACGCTCCCATGGGAGTCCGCTTCGTTCCCGGAGCGGGGGGGATCGCCACGATCCCCTGCCACCAGGGGCTGCCCGCCGGAACCTCGAAGGCATGTCGACGCGACCACGCAGCCACCCCGCGGTCGTACGCGTCGCGCAGTTCCGCCAGGAGGACGGGCCCGGCCCCCACCACACGCCTTTCCGAACCGCGGACGCCGAGGATCCGGAGCGGAGACCCAAGAACCAGGTCCGGCGACGGGTCGCCATCCACAGGCCGTCGCTGCACCCCGGATTGCGGGCCCTGCTCGAAGACTTCCACCGTGCCGACGACGACTCCTCCCTGCAGGACCTCGTAGGCCCGCCACACCTGCGGAGCCTGGGTCCTCGCCGTCCAGAGGATTTCCAGGGCCTCCTCCACCGCCATGCCCGGTGGGGCCTTCGGGCCATCGGCGTGCAGGGGGAGCGCCAGAAGGAGCCCTGCCCCCGCCGCCGCGAGGCGCCACAGAAGCGCGGCCGACCCCCGTCGCCCCGCCAAGCTCCGCCCGGCGGGGCCGCCGGGGTCTCCGCTACGCGCAGGCAGCGTTGAGGACAGCCCCTGGACCCGCGATCCCGCCATGGCGCTCCCTTCGAACTTCTCTCCACGGCCGAGGCGCCCCGGCCCGCACCCCGGGGGCCTCCCCACCGAAAGGCCCTCCCGACGACGAAGCGCGCGACGCGCACGCGCCTCCGGACGACCCGCAGGTCCAGTTGCCCCCGACCTACCCCCTGCGCACGGTTTCATCGCAGCACGACCACGCGCCCGTTCGCCTGCACAGCGGGCAGTGTGGCGCTGTAGGTCGGCGGGACGCTGCCCGGGGCTTCCTCGCCCGTCGGGATCCCGTAGCCCACAACCAGGACGTCGTACATCTCAAGGACACAGGATCCGGCCGAGAGCTCGCCCGTGACCGGGTCGTAGGTGCCTCTCATGGCACTCACGATCCCTGTTCCGTGCGGGTGGAGCCCACCCGACACGGTCTTGGGGACCTTCCCGTCAGGAAGTCGGATCGTCGCCGAGAAGGGGGCGGGCTTCTGCAAGCGAAGCTCGATCCCGTCGTCAGGACGCTCGCGAGTCTGGAAGGTGAGCGCCGCGGCCTCCTGGCTCGCCGAATCGAGCGCAACCACGTGATATGTCTGGCCCGGATCCAACGGTCCCAGCGTACAGACCCCGCCCTCGTCTGTCAGGGCGAGGGAGTGCTGGACATGGCGACCGGGGGACTGTCCGAGATCGACGAACGTGGCCACCATCACGCCGGGGGCGGGAGCCCCATAGGGCGTGCGCACATGCAGGGTCCTCGAAACGGGGGCATCCCCCGCATCCGGGGGGTCGCAAGGCCGCAGCGGCGTCCGCGAGTCGAATGCGGCCTCCCAGGCCACGGCATCCACCCGCCAGCTCCCGGTGCTCCCATCGCTGAACCGAACAATGGTCACGAACTGCGAGGGCAGCGCCTCCACTCCTGGGGTGCTCTCCAGCAGGGAGGGCAGGTGAGGGAAGTCCGGAAAGGGCCAGGCCGCAAGGCCGTCGGGGGTGCGATACGGCTCCACGCCGTACGCCGCCCTCTCACACAGTGCCGTGTAGTCGCGGCGCAAGGGAACCTGGATCGCAACGCTCACAGGTCGCGCACCCCGCCGCGAAGTCGCCACCCAGAGGGTGTCGATCGGGGACTCACCGCACGCCAACGTGAGGACGCCTCCGGCGTTCCATTGCGCGATCTCGGCGGGTGTGAGCTCGCGCTCCTCGTGAATCCACGCGCCGCTCCCTCTCGGAGCCACGACGGCCATCACGCCTCCGTTGATGCCCCTCGTCGGATACCCCCCCATGCCGAAGGCCCACGTCACGCTGCCATCGGGTCCGGTGGTCCCTCGGACGGCGAACGCATAGCGCTTCTCCGGATCCTTGTCGTCGTGCCGGAGGGCGAGGTTCACGTCGGCCCCCCCCAGGGGCGCCTGGGCCACGTCGACCGCTTCAACCCTCACCTCGTGGGGGGCCTTTGGAACCTCCAGCCCGTAGACGTTCGTCGCGGCAGCCGCCTCTCGAGGAAGAAAGTAGTTGAGCATGCGCCCATCGATCAACCCAACGATGTGAGCGACGGGCACCCAGGGCGGCCAACTGGGCGCGAAGAGGCCATCCTCATCTGTCACATGCGCGGAGGGTCGTTCCGATGCAACGGCGAACGGATGTGTGATGGGCCAACACCGTGTCCACGTCATGTAGGCTGCCGCCACCGGAGCCCCGTCGCGTGACCGGGTGACCCGCAGGCGGATCGACTCGGGGGCGTCCAGCACCACCACGTGCTCGTGGCGCAGCCCGTCGAGGTGGGCGGGCTGCGCGGGATAGCACACCCCATCGCCCAGCGGTTGGAGGACGTACGCCGCCAGGTCAAGTTGCGGGAAGGCCACCCCGGACCAATGGATCGAGAAACGCCCCGCCTCGTCGGACGGCAGACCGGTCGCCGTGCGGCTCGCGCCGCCATGGTGCTTGGACCAGAGTTCCATACGGACCCCGGCGATCGGCGCGCCCGACGCGTCCGTGACCCGACCCCCGTAGCCGAGCCCGGGCCGTAGGAGGACGTCCCCCACGTCTTCGGACCGCCCGGGCAGGCCCACCTCGGCCAGCGCCCAGCCGCGGGCCTCGATGCGCAGGGTGCGGGCGGGGGCCCGGGGGTCGAACGCGTAGGTCAGGTGGAACGAACCAACGTCCACCTCGTGGTCCAGGACCACCGCCCCGGCCTGCACCACGGCCAGACGCACCTTTGCCTTGCGTCCACTCCCTTGAGGTGCCCCCAGGAAGCGCACGCGGCCCCTCACGCTTCCCGTCGTGGGATCCTCCGGCTCCGCCCTGGGAGGCGGACCCTCCACTCCGACGAGCACGGGCCGGAGGGCGCCGTCCGCGGGCGACTGGCCGGTGGGCAGCAGGTCGGCAGGGTCCGTCGGCGGCTCCCCGCCCCGAAGGAGGCCCCAAGCCAACAGGCTGGCTACGACCAGCAGGAGCGCGGCAGCCACCCGCCCGGTCCGGGACGGCGGCCTAGACACGTGGCCCCTCCAAGTTGGCCCCAGGGGCAAGCGGTCGCCCCGCGCGGATCCCGCGGCCCGCAGGGGGGACTCCGGGGCGCGCCTTGGTCGCGCGCAGGCTGCGATCGGGCCGGGCCCGACCACCCCCGGCTTCCCACGTTCGAGTTCGCACCGTCATCGCTTGTCCATGACCCATCGCGGCCGTCGTGCAGGTACCGGATGCCCGCATGGCCTGGTGACCGTCCTACGTTCTCGCGCGACGCCAGCGTACCCCGGCGCCCGAGGCGGTGCTCGGCTCGCATGGCAGCCAGTCCGCTCCCCCGGGCGACACCACTACGGGCCTGCCCCACGAACCGCCGTCGCCCCCCCCCGGATGGCGAGGGAGGGCCTGCGCCCGGGCGAGCCAGTACCGGGCAACACGAGTGTTCCTACGGACCCCCAGGCCGGAAAGGTAGGCCCCGCCCAGGAGGTGGCAGGACCGTGGATCGCCCTGCTCGGCGGCGGCCCGATAGAGGCCGGCGGCCCGCCGGGGGCTCTTCCCCACCCCCCGGCCCTCGGCGTAGCGGACTCCGAGCTCACGCTGGGCCTCGGGATCGCCAAGGCGGGCCGCACGTCGCAGCCACCGCACGGCGGCCCTCTCTCCTGGATCTCCTTCGCGCCCGTTGCCAAGCAGCCTCGATAGCCAGACCATGGCGCCGACCGAACCGCGGGCCGCCGCACGCTGGTACCACTCCACGGCCCGGCGTTCACTCCGACCCACCCCATGACCCCGCCGGTACATCTGGGCGATGTTGTACATGGCCCGGTGCCGACAGGCGCCGCGCCGCGCCGCCCGCCGATGGTAGCGGCACGCTGAAAAGGGGCCAGAGCGGCACGCTGAAAAGGGGCCACCCCCCACCCCCCCCCAGGCGTCCCCCCGACCGGGTAGCCCGGCACGGCCTGGAGGCCGCTGACCGGCCTCCCGGCCGGGAGGACGCGAGGTGATCCGCATGACCCAGTGGGCCGAGATCCGACACCTGTTCCTGGTGGATCAGGTCCCCAAGCGCGCCATCGCCCGGCGGCTGGGGCTGGACCGCAAGACGGTGGACCGGGCGCTGCGTAAGGAGGCGCCGCCCCGGCGGGCCTCCCCGCGGCGGGGGCGGTGCCTGGACGGCTACCGGGCCGAGATCGAGGCCTGGCTCGTAGAGGAGCCGCGGCTGACGGCCAAGCGCGTCGGGGCGCTGCTGCGGGAGCGGCACCCCGACCTGGCCGTTGGGGAGCGGGCGCTTCGGCACTACGTGGCCGACCTGAAGGCCCGGCGGTTCGTGCCGGAGGCGTTCGTGCACCGCACGCACCGGCCCGGGCAGACGCTCGAGGGGGACTTTGGCGAGACCCTCGTCGAGGTGGCGGGGCGGCTCGTGCGGGTGCGCTACTTCGTGGCGACGCTGCCGGCGAGCAACGCCTACTTCGCCAAGGTCTATCCCGTGGAGCGGCTGGAGTGCTTGCTGGACGGGCTGCTCTCGGCCTTCGTGCACTTCGGCGGGCTCCCGGAGCGCGTCGTGCTGGACAACACCTCGCTGGCCGTGCGCGAGGTGCTGCGCGGCCCCGAGCGGGTGGAGAACCGGACGTTTCACGCCTTCCGGGGCGAACTGGCGCTGGGGGCCGACTTCTGCGCGCCGCGCAAGGGGTGGGAGAAGGGCAGCGTGGAGGGCGGGGTGGGCTACGTGCGAGAGAACTGCTTTCGCCCCCTGCTCAAGGCCGCCTCGTTTGAGGAGGCCAACCAGCGGATCCTGGCGATCCTGGAGGCGGACCGGGCGAGGCGGCGGCTGGCGGATGGGCGCGGGTGTCTGCAAGCCCTGGCCCAGGAGCGCGCCAGCCTTCGACCGCTCCCGGCGCACCTTCCGGACGCCTGTCGCACGTCGCCGCGCGTGATCGACAAGTTCGGCCATGTGCTCGTGGACGGCGTGCGCTACAGCGTGCCGATCGAGCACGCCTACCGGCCCGGGCTGCTGCGCCTCTTCCACGATCGGGTCGAGGTGCAGGTGGAGGGCGTGACCGTGTGCTCGCACGCGCGCAGCTTCCGCCGGGGCGAGAACGTGCTGGACCCGCGCCACGTGCTGCGGCTGCTGGAACGCAAACACCGGGCGGCCGGCGAGGCCACCGCCCTGGAAGGCCTGCCGGAGGCATTCCACGAGCTTCGGCGGGCTTTGCGGGAGCGGACGCGCCAGCCCGATCGCGAGTGGATCGGCGTGCTGCGGCTGCTCGAGCAGCACACGCAGGAGGAGGTGGAAGCCGCGGTGCGGTGTGCGCAGGAACGCGGTTCACCGCGTCTGGCCACCATCCGCCAGCTCCTGCGGCGCGCCGAGCCGGCTCCGACGCTCGCCGAGCCGGTGGTGCTGGAGCGACCCGAGCTGGCGGCGTTGTGCATTCCTCCGGCCGACCTGTCGCCCTACGACACCCTTGCGGAGGCCCGGGCATGAAGCCGACCTGGATCGATCCCCCGCACCTGGACGCCGATCTGGCGTCCTTGCAGCTGTCCACGATCCGGACAGGATGGAAGCGCCTGGCGGAGGAGGCGGCGCGCCGCAAGGCGCCGTACCCGGACTACCTGGCGGACCTCGTGAGCCTGGAGGTGACCGGCCGGCGCGAGCGGCGCATCGCGCGGCGCGTGCAGGATGCGCACTTCCCGATCCTGAAGACCCTGGACACGTTTGACTTCGCCGCGCAGCCGGGCCTGGACAAGGAGCGCGTGCGCGAGCTCTTTCAGGCGGGCTTCGTGGCGGAACACCAGAATGTGGTGCTGGTGGGCGGCGTGGGCACGGGCAAGACGCACTTGGCCATCGCGTTGGGGCTGGCCTGCTGCCAGCAAGAGCACCGCGTGCGGTTCACCACGGCCGCGGAACTCACCAACACGCTGGTGGAGGCGAAGGCCCAGGGCCGGCTCTCCCGCAAGCTGGAGCAGTACGCACGCTTCGATGTGGTGGTTCTGGACGAGCTGGGCTACGTGCCCTTCGACAAGCAGGGCGCCGACCTGCTGTTCGGATTCATCACACGGGTGTACGAGCGGCGCAGCTTGATCGTGACCACAAACCTGGCGTTCGCCCAGTGGGACCAAGTCTTCCTCGACGCGACCGCAGCGGCGGCCGTGATCGACCGCATCGTGCACCACGCCACGATCTTCAAGACGGAGGGCGAGAGCTACCGACTCAAGTACGCCAAGGACCAGCGCTCACGGCGCAAGGAGTCCCGGACTCCATGAACGCAACCTGCGCCCTCATCCAGGCACACGGGAGGACGAACTTATTGCCCCCGGGCCAGGCCGGGCGTACTCTTCCACCCGGCCCCTTTTCAGCGTGCCGCGTGGCCCCTTTTCGGCGTGCCGCTACCAGCCGATACCACAGGAGCGCCGCGCGTCGGTCCCGGCGCACTCCCCGCCCGTAGTACAGGGCCCAACCCGCATTCAATTGGGCCGTCGGCTCGCCCGCGCGCGCCGCCGCGACGAACCACCGGAACGCCTCGCGGTAGTTCCTCCGCACGCCCGCCCCGTCCCGCAAGAGTTCGCCCAGCACGTTCTGGATCTCCGCGTCGCCCTGCGCGGCGGCGAGGCCCCACCACCGCCGAGCCAGGTCCGGTCGGCGGGGCCGGGCGTGCGTGTGGTAGTACCATCCGAGTTCGCCCTGGGCCTCTCGGTGCCCCTGCTCGGCCGCGCGGCGCAGCCAGTGCAGGCTCCCTGGCGCAAAGGGCGCCGACTCGTACAGCTGAAACTGCGCCTTTGGGTCGCCGGCGCGCGCGCGCATATGGATCTTTGCGCGGTCGGCTTCAAGGGCATCCGCCCGGGGCCGCGCCGGAGACCGGGACGGTCCCAGCGAGCCGCCTTGCCCGCCAGTCGAGGCGCGCCCTAACGACCCCTGCGGCGCTCGCCGGTCACCGCGCACCTTCCGCTGATCGCCCTGCGTTCCCACCGCGGGCCATGGGACGCCAACGGCAAGGCCCTTGTGGGCCCCAAGGCCGGACCCGGGGGGGGGAGGGGGCCGCGGCCGCTCACATCCTTTCTCCGCCGCCCGCCAACGACTCCGGGGCATGCGGGGCAGGGCGCCGGCCACAGGTCCGCTGGACCCCCGCCTGACGCTGGCAACGGCATGTCCCAGCATCCGCGCCAGTCCGGCGGAACATCCGGTAGGCTCTGGGCGCGCCGAGGCTCCCGGATCCCGGACGCACAGGTGCTTGATCTCGTAACGCCAAGCCCCCCCACGAAAGGGCCTCGCGCGTGAGCCGCCCCCGAGTACCCGCCGGCCCCGAGCGCAGCGGGGAGCGCCGCTGATGGGCTGGACCGCGCTCGCTCCGATCCAATCGTTGGCGCGCACCCTGTATGTGGTGGCTTCCGTACTGGCGATCGTCTGGGCAGGGCGCCAGTTTCTCGCGCTTGGGAGCCTTCCGCTGTGGTGGATCTGCCTCCCGGCGCTCTGCTACACCCTGCTCCTGACCTACTCGGTCGCGCGCATCCACCCGCGGCCCGGACGGGGCTGGGCGTTCACGTCGGTTGGCGCCCTGTTGATCGTGCCGCACGCGCTGGGCGGACTCGTGGGGCTCGCCGGACTCGCAACGGCGTCCCAGTCACCCGCCGGGCTGCGGCCGCCATGGGCGATCTCCCTGTCCCTTGCCTGCGTTCTCTTCGGCGCCGTCTCTTCGCAGGTCCTCTTGCGTACGGTCGGAGGAGCGACCCCCTACTCTCGAACGTGCCTCGCCATGTTCCTCTACGTGCTCCTTCTCCCCGCGGTGCTGTAGTCCCACGGGCAGACCCGACCGAACTGCTTCGCACTACGACGCACTCCACCCACTGTCCCAACTCTCGCCGCCAATGCTCGCCCCAAGTGCACCGGACGGCCGTCCGGCACGCATGACCCTTCGGCCCGCCAGCGCCACACGGGCGCGGCGGTGCGCCCGGGGCCGTTCATCAAGGCCGCCCGCTCCCGTCCGGGGTCTCTGTCGAGCAGGCGCCATCACGGGGGCCCCAGACGAACGTCCATGTGCCGTGACTCGCCCTCTCCGATCTCGACATCCACCACGGCTTCGCCCTGGCCCGCAACCTGCACGCCGATGCGGTAGTGGCCGGGGATCAGCAGTGGAAACACCAGATCCTGCTCTCGCCGCCGGCCGACGTAGAAGTGGCTGTCCGGCCGGTTGATGATGCGCACGCGGATCTCGTGTTCGCTCGCGAACAGTTGCAGCCCGTCGGCTCCCATAAGGCGAAGCACGAGCCGGGAAGCGTCGGCGGCAGGCTCGAGCGTCACGTCCCACTCGACGTACCCCAGCGCGATCTCCGCGGGGGACAGGATCCGCTTCAGGCTCTCGTAACCCAACGCATGAAGCTCGAGCGCGACGGGAACAGACAGGTCTTCGACGGGGAGAACCGTCGAGAGAGGCGCGAAGACCGCCACCGCACGCGGGTCGGTGCCGGCAGCCACAGGGCCACCGAGTGCTGTGCTCCACTGGAGGGTTTCCTGTGCGGCTTGGGACCAGGTGAGTTGGGCCCGCTCCGGGGCGAGGTCGACGACAGCACGCACCGTCACGCGCACTTCGACGGCTGGGCCGAGGTCCAGCGACGCGCGCGCCGTCGCATCCGGCGGCACGTGCACGCGGACGGATCGCGTGCGATCCCCGCGCAGAACGCCCCTTAGATCGTAGGATACCGGGGCAAGCCCCTCCAGCACGAAAGCACCCGCCGCGTCGGTGACGAACGAGCGGCCGAAGACGCCGGCTTCGCTCGCCCGGTCTGGCCTGCAGTACACGCGCACTCCCGGCAGCGCGCGGCCCTGCGCCGACACGACCGTCCCCTCCAGTCGCGATGCACGGTTCAAGCTGACGACCAATCGATCGGCCGCGGCGCCCACGGCGATAATCCGCGCCTCGTGCTTGGCCGAGAAGGCAACAAGGAACGTCGGACGGGTAGGAGCGACGAACGAGAAGGTCCCGTCCGCGCTGGTGAGGGCGCCACGCGTGGGGCGGCCTTGCCCGATCACCACGTGATCGGGGTGTGCAGCGAGCACGCGAGCCGGTTCAGACAGGTCCAACAAGGGCAACGACGTAGGCCGTTCAGATGAGATCTCGTCATCCACGAAGACTGCCGCCCCCGAAATGGGTTGGCGTGAGGCGCCGTCGAGCACCACGCCCTCGATCGTCACGGGAGCGGTCCCGGCGCCCGGAGGCACCTCCGATGGTGGTCCGGCCGGGCCTTCTGCCGGATCCCGCCCCTGCTCCGCGCCGGGCGCACCCCGACCCATGAGGCGCGGAGCGTCGGTCTCGTGGTCCTCACACGGCGCGACAGGAGCTATCGCCCCGTCGCCTTCCTGAAGGAGGACCCACGCCCACCCCACCAAGGCGACCGCTGCCCCCAGGGCAACGACGGACATCCACCAGTTCTGCGAGGACGCCCGCGTCCTGCCACGCTGCGTGACACGGCGCACTACACGACCGGTTGGAGTTCTCGTCACCATGCTGGGCCCGAAGCCTATCGAACGGTCACCCGGAGCGCCAGCCCCCTACCGCCGCCAGACTCTCCTCGGAGCGCCGGCCTGCCCGGGGCGCTGGGACCGGGGCCGGGCCCCCAAGGAGGGTCCGCCAGGCCCGCCGCAGGCCAAGCCCCGCGCCGCCCCGCCTGACGAGAACTCGTCCATTATGGGCCGTTCGGTCTGACGCGGAGCACGGCAGGCAGAACGGTCGGGCATGGGACATCTACCGGTCAACGGGCTGCAGGAGCAAGCCCGATCTCTCCGGACGTCAGGCTCGAAACTGTGCGCGCGCACCGGAAGCCGGTGACCTCACTCCAGATCGCGAAACCGGCACCAGCCGAATCCGCGGTGTATCCGCAGTGCAAGTCCTCGAGGCGCCCAAGCCACCCACCGCCGCAGAGCGCCGACTCTATCCTCACGCTGCCGCGGTTGCCGTCTTCTATCACCACCGGCTCCGGTCCCAGGCGACACCACTCCATGACATTCCCGCTCACGTCGAAGACCCCGAGCGAGTTGGGCGGGAAGGAACCCACCGGAGCGGCCATCGCGAATCCGTCCTCGTAGGCGGCCGAGAGGCGGAACCACGGAGCGGCATCGGGGAACGCATCGATGAAGCACTTGTCCCCGAAGTTTCCAAATCCCCTCGGCGGAAGGTTGGCGTCGCCCCACGGGTAGGGGCTGCCGGGGGCGTCGACGCACAGAACGGCCTGGAACTGCGCGACCGTCGGCAACTCCGCCCCCACCCAGGCCGCGTAGTGGGCAGCGTCTCGGACCGACACCTGGCGGGCGGGGAGCCGCTCGCGGTCGACCGCCCCATAGGCCTCTTCCATCCACACCTTGTACCGCGCTGCGGTCATGCTCCGCACCTCGCCCTCATCGAGCTGGAAGAGGTTGTACCGTCCGTATCCCTTGCGCCCCGCCAGTTGTGCAGTTCCAAAGTAGCCGGTGCTCCTGCGAAATGCATCGTAGTTCGCCTGGGTGACCTCCGTCTGGTCAAAGTAGAAGGGCGCGATGTTCGGGCCCGCGGACACGACGAGGACCATCACGCCCCCATCGCGATGGCGGACGATTAAGCTGGGCAAACGATCATTCCCGACGCGCCGAGCGCCGGGTGCCGCGGTTGCCCAAGTTCCAGGCCCGTAGACCAGCCGGGGCCCGGCGGCACAGGGGGCCTCCCGCCTGGGAGCGCCGCGACACGCAACCGCCCCGCAGACAGCCGCGGCGAGCAACACGCCCGCCACCCACATCCCCCTCTCTGCGCTGGGATTCTGAGAGAGAAGCGGGCCGGCGGGCGCCGAGGCGCACATGCGCGACCCTCGACGGGCCCGGGTGATCACCCAGCGGTCGCGCCCGCACCGCGGGACACCCCTTTGAGGCTGTAGCCATTCAGGGAGAGGGCCCGAATCATGCGTTCGTGCATCCCCCGGGCCGGGGGCGATCAGGCCGATCCCTCCTGCTGGCGTGGGCAGATCACACTTCGTCGTCATCGGTTTCCTGCTCTCCATCCGCGGGCCGTCCGGGAACGACGCGCTGCGGCCTGGTGAAGCGTAGGCGGGTCGGCCCGTTGTCCCAGGGGTATCAGCGAGCCCCTGGACAGGCTTTCGCAGGCTCACCGCTCGACCCTCTCGACCACAGGGTGGAGGAGCGGTACGCCAGCCCCATCTAGCTCGATCACATACTTGTGTGTCCCCCCCTGGCGCTTGCCCAGGTCGTGAAAAGTGCTCCGTGCCACGACATTCTGCACCTTTCGTTCGAGTTCTCGTAGCCATGCGTGGCCCAGAGGGTAGCGGACGGGCACCCGGAGCGCCACCCCCCTACCGCCGGAGTGGGGCCCGCGGCACCATGGCCCCATGGCCACCCGCACCCAACGGATCTACGACCATCGCCTCGTCCGGCTCGTCCAGCGGACACCGGTGACCCCTGCCTCGCCACTTGTCACGGGCCGGGCTATCAGGTCCACCCGTAGCTCGGCAGGACTGGTCCACTCCGAGCGCGCGGTGAGGTAGGCCCAGGTCGGCAGAGCTGGTCCACCGCGCGCTCGCCCGAGGCCTCCCCTGGCCGAGGCCCGAGAGGGCGCCCATGCTGCCCTGCTCCGTGCCACTACATTCTGCACCTCTCATTCGAGTTCTCCTCGCCATGGCTAACCCAGAGGGTAGCGGACGGCCGCCCGGAAGGCACCCCCTACCGCCGGCCAGCATCACCCCGGGGCGCCAGCCTGCCCGGGGGGCTCCGGCCGGCGCCGTCCGCCCAGGGACGGTCCGCCAAGCCGCCGCCGGTCACGCCCCCCGCTGCCCCGGCTGTCGAGAACTCGACGGAAGCGTGCCGTTAGGGCTGACGCGCAGTACTGGTTCTCGCAGCGGCATGTCATGTGCGAGCCAACTACCGAGAGCCAGCCCAGTCGTACAGCGCGCCCGCCGCTTGGCTCACACGCCAGCTGAGCGGCGTACGTTCGGGGTCAAAGCGGCCATGGATGCCATTGTGGTCTAGCGCAACGTCGAGGTTCGCCTCCGGCTGGACACCGGCCTCGACCTCGCCACGGATCCCTTTGATCCAAGACAGCCAGCGCCGTCTGGTTTCGTTGCTCCAGCCCACACGAACGTCGCCGGGCGCGAGTCGTCTGCCGAGTAAGTCGAGCAGCTGATCGAGCTCATGTAGTGCCCTGCGCTGTTGAGCCGAGAATTCCATACCTATGTGCTCCCGATCGGGACCATCGGACCAAATCCCCCATTACCTCAGTCTAGGACCATTGCTTGGCCCGAGCCTGCCGGGCGACCACCTGATACGACGCCTTCGAATACTTCCGTTGGGCCGTTGACTCGCACAACCTGCCACCCTGCTCCGTGCCACAACACTCTGCACCTTTCGTCCGCATTCTCGTCGCCATGACTGGCCCAGAGCCTAGCAAACCGGCGGCCCGAGCACCATGCCCCTACCGCCGGCCAGAATCACCCGGGGGCGACGGGCTGCCCGGGGCGCTCCGATCCGGCCCCCCCACGCCCGCCCCAGGCCGCGCCCCGCGCCGCCCCGCCTGACGAGATCTCGACAGAAACGGGCCCTTCGGTCGGACAGGGAGCAGGGCAGGATGGAGCGCCCGATGAGATTCGAACTCACGACATTCAGCTTGGGAAGCTGACGCTCTACCAACTGAGCTACGGGCGCGTGCGATCCAGGCAGGAGGACGGTAGGAGGGGGGGGCGGAGGTGTCAAGGCGCCGGCCGGGCGGCGCGGGGCGGCGCGGGGGCTGCGGGAGCCCGGGCCGCGCGGCCGGTGCCTAGGGGATCGGGACCACCCGGTCGTTGGTCACCAGGAGGCTCTTCAACCCCTCGTGGCGCAGGACGTGGTCGCCCACGGCGCTCACGATCGCCGCGCCGCCTCGGGCGAGTACCTGCACGTCGGCCTGGCCGTCCTCGTGGCGGCGCAGCGAGATCCGGTCGGCCTCGATGGTCAGTTCGCCCAGCACGAGGCGGGCCCGGCCCCGGGTCTCGCGCCGGCCGGGGGCGAGGTCCCTGACCTGCACGCCCGTCAGGGCCGCTGTGCCAAAGAGGCCCGGGGGGCAGTGTAGCGTCACGCGCTCGGCCACGATCAGCGTGGGATGGCGCAGGAAGTGGCGGCGGGTCTCTTCGGCGACCTGCTCCGGGGTGCGCGGGCCGGGGGCCGGTAGCGGCGGGCCGCGGCGCGCGGGGACGGCGAGGGTGGGCCCGCTGGGCCGCAGGGCGGAGGAAGCGGGCGCCGCGGACGCCCGGCCCGACCCGCCGGGGCCCGCTGGCGCCGGGTCGGGGGCCAGGGGCCCGCGCGGGTCGGCCGAATCCGGCCCCGCCGGGGCCGGGTCCGCGACGGCGGCGTCCGCCGGTGCCGGGTCCGCCTCCGGGGCGCCGTGGGCGACGACCTGCCAAGGGCTCCAGGGCGCGAGGTCCCCCCGCGAGGGACCGAGCTCCCTTTCGGTGAGGATCCGAAGCGGGGTCGGGTCGCGCGGGGAGCCCAGGGGGCCCGGGGCCCCCGTGCACCCGCCGGCGAGGAGTCCGGCGGCCGCGAGCAGGGGGAGCGCGGCGCCGCGCATCACTCCTCCAGGTGCGCCCCCCAGGTGGGCTGGAAGGGCGGCTTGCATTCGCCCTCCTTCCCGGCCTGCTTGCCCTCCAGGCGCTCGAGTTCCTTGGGGGGCACGATGATCTTGAGGTCCTGGGTCTTGCGCACGATGTGGGGCGTCAGGATGAAGATCAACTCGGTCTTCTGCTTGGTCTCCTTCGTGCGGGTGAAGAGGTTTCCGAGCACCGGGATGTCCGAGACCAGCGGCGTGCGGGCCTTCTCGGTCGTGACCTGGTTGGTGTACAGGCCGCCGATCACCAGCGTCTCGCCGTCCCCCAGCGTGACGGTCGTCAAGGCGCTGCGCACGGTGGTGATGGGGGCGAAGGTCCCGCCGGGGCGGATCGAGGCCAGGCTGCCCACGCCTTCGACCTTGGGGCTGATCGTCAGGCGCACGAAGCGGTCCCCGATGTGCTCGGGGGTCACCTCGAGCTGGACCCCCGTCTTGACGGCCGCGCTGCGGACCTGCTCGTTGTTGCGGTCGGCGAACTGGAGGGTGAGGATCGGCGTCTGCTCCTCGGTCATCACCTTGGCCAGTTTGTTCTGGGTCGCGATGATGGACGGCCGGGAGAGCACCTCGGCCTTGCCGCTCACCTGCAGGGCCTGGAGCCCCAGGCTGCCCAGGCCGTACTTGTCCGCGTTGGACCCCACCAGCCCGAAGAGCAGCCCCGCGCCCTGGAAGGGGAACTTCGGGGGGTAGGCCGAGTTGAGGAGGGAGGGGGGGTTGAGCACCCCCTCGAAGCCCCGGAAGATCGTGCCCGGGCCCTGCGCGCCGCGGTCCATCAGGTAGTCCAGGCCGAACTCGAAGTTCGACTCGTGGGTGATCTCGATCACCTTGGCCTCGATGAACACCTGGGGCTCGGACACGTCGAAATAGGCCAGGGCGTCCAGGAGGAGTTCGACGGCGCCCGGGTCTCCCTCGATGACGAGTTGGTTCTGGGCCGCGTACTCCTTGAGGCTCTTGATCCCCGGCAGCGAGGAGAAGCCCATCGCCCCCAGGGCCGCGATCAGGCTGGCGGGCGTGGCGAAGTTCGTGCGATAGAAGTACACGACGTCGCCGTTGTCGCGCTCGATGAGGCTCTCGTTGTGGAAGGTGAGCGCCCGCGCCGCGGGCGCCTCCGGCCCCGCGGGCGCCTCGGGCCCCGCGGCCTCGGGGGCGGGCGGATCCTCGGCGGCCGCGGGCCGCGGCGCGGGCAGCGCCCAGCCCGCGGCAAGGGCCAGGAACAGGACGGCGGGGCGCAGACGGGTCGATGCGGACACGGGAACTCCTCCTCGGTGGGCCCGGCACGGATCGAACGCCATGCCGCATGGCAGGGATCGGCGCGCCGGCGCCCCGAATTCGCTGCGCGGGGGGCCCGGCCCGCGGGGCCCGGACACCGCCGGGGATGCGCCGGCCCGAGGGAATCGGCCACGATCGGCCATGCGCGCCGACGCCGTGCCGCGACCGGAACCGGCAGACCGGGCGGGGCCGCTCGCCCGGACCCGCGGGCCACCGGCCTGCGGTGCCATTGCCCGGGCGGGGCCGGCGGCTACAATCCGCCCCTCACGCGGGCTCGGGTGGAGGCGGGAGCCGGCGCCACGGGCGCCCGGGCCGGCCCCGCAGGCAGACAGCGACCAGGTCGCGTGGGACTGGAGGACGCGATGGCCGAGACCTACGACCCGGGGCTGCTTCCCCGCACCTACTTCCGGGCGCCGCGGGTCCCCTTCGACTTCAAGGCCCTGCTGCTGGCCGTGGCCGGCTGGGTCGTCTACTGGGCCGGCGGCGAGTTGGTCAGCAGCATCCTGGCCGACAAGGACGCCCGGGTGGACACCGACGTCCCGGGCGCCTTCCTGACGGCCCTGTTCTCGCTGTTCATGCGCATCCCCTACATGGAGGAGGCCTGCCGGCTGGTCCTCACCGGGGTGTTCGGGGTCAGCGCCGACCTGGCCCTCAAGGACTACACGACCTGGGAGATCCTGGTCGGGGGGCTCTGGTTCTTCGCCGTCTGGGCCTTCTTCGGCCAGGCGATCCACCGGATCACCACGCTGCGCATCGCCCGCGACGAGGGCCTGGGCCTGTTCGAGGCGCTGCGCTTTGCGGCCCGCAACTGGACGACCATGCTGCTGGTCCCGGTGATCGTGGGCGGGGCCATCGGCTTCTTCTGGCTGTGCAACATGGCGGCCGGCGCGCTGACCTCCATCCCCTTCCTCGGCGGCGTCCTGGGCCTCATCCTGCTGCCGCTCGCCTTCGTCTCGACCCTGCTCATCCTCCTGATCGCCGTCGGGGGCATCTTCGGCCTGCCCCTCATCGGGGCCGCCGCCGCCTGGGAGTGCAACGGCAGCCTGGACGCCATCAGCCGGGCCTTTTCGTACCTGTTCGCGCGGCCGCTCCAGTTCTTCTGGAACTACTTCCTGATCTTCATGTTCACCGGCGTGATCCTGCTGGTCGGGGTCTGGTTCATCACCACCCTGGTCGTCTCGGTGGACGACGGGACCTGGAGCAAGACCCAGGAGGTGCTGATCGACGCCGCCCCCCAGGGCACGGAGCGGGCCAACAACTACGACGGGGAGACCCGCGAGTGGCGGGCGGCCGTCGAGCGCGAGCTGGGCCAGGACGGCCTGCGGGCCCAGCGCGGGGCCGACGGGGTGCGGGCGCCCCTGGCGCGCCACTTCCAGGCGGTGGTGGAGGCGCCCTGGGGCTACAAGCTCAACGCGCTCGTGTTCTGGGTGCTGCTCAACCTCGCGGCGTTCGGCATCTACGGCTACGCCGTGTACTGGATGATCGGGGCCTCCTCCACGGTCTACGCGGGCCTGCGGGCCGACGTCGACGGCACCGACGAGG
>JAPKHB010000040.1 GCA_026647295.1 Planctomycetota bacterium
ATGGCTTTCTGTAATTGTGGTCATAGCAAGTCCTTTTGCTGAGATGGCGTCTGGATTGGTTCAAAGAGAAATTCAGTGCACCCAGCGCAAGTCCGAACGGGAAAGTAACTGTAGGTCAATGGGTTAGCGCCGACGGGGCGATCGAGGCGGCGGGCGAGCGGCGCGACCCCGAGGAGTTCGAGGTCCGGCTGAAGGGCCGCGAGGGCGAGGTGAGCCAGGCGCTCAAGGGCAACGACCTGGTGGTCGTGCTGGACACCCGCGTCACCCCCGATCTCAAGGCCGAGGGGCAGGCGCGCGACCTGGTGCGCCTGATCCAGCAGGCGCGCAAGGACGCGGACCTCGGGGTGAGCGACCGCATCGCCCTCTTCCTGGAGCCTTCGCCCGAGGTGGCGCCGGCCGTCAGGCGCCACGAGGCCTGGATCGCCGAGCAGGTGCTGGCCAGCCGGGTGGCCTACGCCGCCGCCCCGGACGGGGCCTGGCGCGCCGACGGCGCCGTGGACGGCGGGCGGGTCACGCTGGGGTTCACGCGCGCGGGCGGATAGGCTCACAGCGCCCGCGGGATCGGCCGGGGGCGGAGCCCGCGCGCGATGCTCATCCCGATCGGCGACACGCCCAACGACCCGCGCCGCGTGCCCTGGATGAACTACACGCTCATCGGGGCGAACGTCCTGGTCTTCCTCTGGCTCAAGGTCGTCGCCCCCACGGACGCGGCCTACCAGGCGGCGCTGGTGCGCTGGGGCTACATCCCCGCCGAGGGCGGCCTGCTCCAGCTCTTCACCTGCATGTTCCTCCACGGGGGCGTCCTGCACCTGTTCGGCAACATGCTCTACCTGTACATCTTCGGCGACAACGTCGAGGCGCGCCTCGGGCCCCTGGGCTACCTCCTGGCCTACCTGGGCACGGGCGTCGCGGCCACGCTCGTCTACGCCGGGTTCAACGCCGAGGGGACGCTGCCGCTCGTGGGGGCGTCCGGGGCCATCGCGGGCGTCCAGGGCCTGTACTTCGTGGCGTGTCCGCGCCACAAGGTGAAGTTGCTGTTCTGGATCTACTGGTACATCCACGTGTTCTACTGGAACGCGCGCCTGGTGATGGTGCTGTTCCTGGTCACCCAGGACGTGGTGGGGCTGCTGGTGACCGACGCCCGCGTGGGGGGCGTGGCGCACCTGGCCCACCTGGGCGGCTTTGGCGCGGGGCTCCTGCTGATGTTCGTGCTGCGGCCGCTGGTCGCCCGCATCGAGGCCGCCGCGCAGGCCGAGGACGCGCCGCACAGCTGGCGCTACGGCCGGCCGCCCCCCTCGACCTACGTGGGGGGGCACAGCCACCGCTACCCCGGCGGGCGGCGCCGGGGCGACTTCTGATGGACGCCGCCGCGGGCCCCCCCGCGCTGGACGCGCGGACCCGGGAGAACCTCGAGTCGCTCCACCGCCTCGTGGGCAACACGAAGATGCTCGCCATCACCTGCCGGGTGGACGGGCGCGAGGGCGTCGTGTGCGCCAAGTACGAGGCGCACAACTTCACGGGCAGCATCAAGGACCGCATGGCGCTGCACATCCTGGAGCAGGCCTACCTCGAGGGGCGCATCGCGCCCGGCGCCGTGATCGCCGAGGCGACCAGCGGGAACACGGGCATCTCGTTCGCCGCCATCGGCCGGGCGCTGGAGCACGAGGTCCGCATCTTCATGCCCGACTGGATGAGCCGCGAGCGCGTGCTCGTGATCCAGGGGCTCGGGGCGACGGTGGTCCCGGTGTCGGCGGAGGAGGGGGGCTTCCGGGGGGCGATCGCCCGCGCCGAGGCGTTCGCGGCCGGAGAGGCGCGCGTGTTCCTACCCCGGCAGTTCGAAAGCGCCGCCAACGTCGAGGCGCACGAGCGCACCACCGGCCCCGAACTCGAGGCGCAGTGCGCCGCGCTCGGCCTCGAACTCGACGCCTTCGTCGCGGGCGTGGGCACCGGGGGGACGGTGATGGGGGTCGGGCGGGCGCTGCGCCGCGCGCGGCCGGGGCTGCGGGTCCACCCGCTCGAGCCGGCCAACAGCCCGACGCTGCGCACGGGCTGCCGCCGGGGCGCGCACCGGATCCAGGGCATCAGCGACGAGTTCGTCCCGCCCATCGTCCGGCTGGACGAACTGGACGCGGTGGTCGACGTCTGGGACGGGGACGCCATCCTGATGACCCAGCGGCTGGGCCGCGAACTGGGCCTCGGGCTCGGGATCTCCTCCGGCGCCAACCTGCTCGGGGCCCTGCTCGTCGCCCGCGAACTCGGGGCCGGGGCCGTCGTCGGGACGGTGTTCCCCGACTGCAACAAGAAGTACTTGAGCACGGACCTCGTGCGGCCCGAGCCGCTGCGCCCGGAGTACCTCGCGCCGCGGGTCGAGTTGCTCCGCTGCCGGGTCGCCCTGCCGGCGGACCTGCCGCGCGCGGGGGCCGGGAGCCCCCCGCGCGCCTCGGGTACGCTCTGCGGATGAGCCACGACGCCATCGAGTCCTTCTGGCGGGAGGAGCGCCGGTACCCGCCGCCGCCCGCCTTCGCCGCGCAGGCCAACGTGCGCGACCCGGCCGTGTACGACGAGGCCGCCCGCGATCCCGAGGCGTTCTGGGCGGCCGAGGCCCGCGGCCTGGAGTGGATGACCCCCTTCACCCGGGGCCTGGAGTGGGACCCGCCGTTTGCGCGCTGGTTCTCCGACGGCCGGCTCAACGCCACGGTGAGTTGCCTGGACCGCCACGTCGCCGCGGGCCGGGGCGGGAAGGTGGCCTACGTCTGGGAGGGAGAGCCGGGCGACGTGCGGGTGCTCACCTACCGCGAGTTGCTCGCCGAGGTGTGCCGCTGCGCCCACGCGCTGCGCCGCCTGGGCGTGGCCAAGGGCGACCGGGTCACGCTCTACATGGGCCAGGTGCCCGAGGCGGTGGTCGCCATGCTCGCCTGCGCGCGGCTGGGCGCCGCGCACTCGGTCGTGTTCGGGGGCTTCAGCCCCGACGCCTTGCGCGAGCGCATCCGCGACAGCCAGAGCCGGGTCGTCGTGACCTGCGACGGCGGCTGGCGGCGGGGCCAGGTGGTGCCGCTCAAGGCCAACGTCGACGCGGCGCTCGCGGGCGAGACGCCGGTGGAGCGGGTGCTCGTGGTGCGCCGGGTGGGCGACGCCGCCGGCGCGGTCCTCGAGCCGGGGCGCGACGTGTGGTGGCACGAGGCGCTCCAGGGCGCGCCGGAGGCGTTCCCGCCCGAACCGATGGCGAGCGAGGACCTGCTCTTCCTGCTCTACACCTCGGGCACCACGGGCAAGCCCAAGGGCATCGTGCACAGCACGGCGGGGTATCTCGTGGGCGTGGCCTCGACCTTCCGCTGGGTCTTCGACGCCAAGCCCGAGGACGTCTACTGGTGCACGGCGGACGTCGGCTGGGTCACGGGGCACTCGTACGTCGTGTACGGGCCCCTGGCCAACGGCGCGACGAGCCTCCTGTACGAGGGGGCCCCCGACTGGCCGCGCCGGGACCGCTTCTGGGACCTCGTGGCGCGCCACCGGGCGACGATCCTGTACACCGCGCCCACGGCGATCCGGACCTTCATGCGCTGGGGCGAGGCGCTGCCGGCGGCGCACGACCTGTCCTCGCTGCGCCTCCTGGGCAGCGTGGGCGAACCGATCAACCCGGAGGCCTGGGTCTGGTACCACCGGCACATCGGCGGGGGGCGTTGCCCCGTGGTGGACACGTGGTGGCAGACGGAGACGGGGGCGATCGTGATCGCGCCCCTGCCGGGCCTCACCGAGTGCCGGCCCGGCAGCGCCGCGCGCCCGCTGCCGGGCTACGCCGCCGAGGTCGTGGACGAGGAGGGCCGCCCGGCCGCCGCCGGGGCGGGCGGCTTCCTGGTGCTCACGCGCCCGTGGCCGTCGATGCTGCGCGGGATCCACGGCGATCCGGAGCGCTACCGGACGACGTACTGGGCGCGGTTTCCGGGCAAGTACTTCGCGGGCGACGGGTGCCGGCGCGACGCGGACGGCCACTACTGGCTGCTCGGGCGCGTGGACGACATCATGCTGGTCGCCGGACACAACATCTCGACGATGGAGGTCGAGAGCGCGCTCGTGGACCACCCGGAGGTGGCCGAGAGCGCCGTGGTCGGCCGCACCGACGCGGTGAAGGGGCAGGCCATCGCCGCCTTCGTGACGCTCAAGGGCGGCGTGGAGCCCACGCCCGAGCGGGCCGAGGCGCTGCGCCGCCACGTGGCCCACAAGCTCGGGGCGATCGCGCGCCCCGACGCCGTCTACTTCACCGCCGAGTTGCCCAAGACGCGCAGCGGCAAGATCATGCGCCGTCTGCTGCGCGACATCGCCGAGGGGCGTGCGCTGGGCGACACGACGACGCTGGCGGACCCCGCCGTGGTCCGGGAGTTGCGCGAGCGCTACGAGCACGCGTAGCCGCGGGGGGCGCGTGCGGGGGCGCGGGGCGCGCGGCCTTCGGTCGGGCGGCGCCCCCGGCCGGGCTGGGGCGCCAGTTGGGGGGCGTGCCCGGGGCCCGTATGGTGGCCGCGGGGCGCCGCGTCCGGCGCCCGGGAGGCCGAACGCATGCGCGTGGCAGTCACCGGCGCCTCGGGGCTGATCGGCCGGCGCCTGATCCGGATCCTGCGGCTGGCCGGGCACGCCCCCGTGGCCCTCCTGCGCGAGCGGCCCGATCGCGACCCGGAGGAGGCGCAGGCGGGCCTGGACGGGGCCGAGGTGCGGGCCTACGACCCGTTCGACGCGCAGAGCACCGCGGCGGCCCTGGAGGGGGCCGAGGGCGTCGTGAACCTGGCGGGGGAGAACCTCTTCGCCCGGCGCTGGAGCAAGGCCTTCCTCCAGGTGCTGCGCGACAGCCGGGTGCTCACCACGCGGGCGCTGGTCCAGGCGATCCGCGACCTCTCGCCCCGCCCGCGCGTCCTGGTGTCGGGCTCGGCGGTCGGGTTCTACGGCCCCCGGGCGCCCGAAGCGGAGTGCCGGGAGGACGAACTCGAGATGTCCTTCCCGCCCCGCGACGTGCTCGCGGGGCTGTGCCGCGAGTGGGAGGGGGAGGCTCGGCGGGTGGAGCGCTACGGCGTGCGCGAGGTGCGCCTGCGCACGGGCGTCGTGCTCGCCGCGGGCGGCGGGGCGCTCGCCGTGATGGAGCGGCCCTTCCGGATGGGGCTCGGCGGCCGGGTGGGCAACGGCCGCCAGGTGATGTCGTGGATCCACCTGGACGACCTGTGCCGCATGATCGCCTTCGCGCTGGAGACGCCGGCGGTCGCGGGGGCGATCAACGGGACGGCGCCCCAGCCGGTGAGCAACGCCGAGTTCACCAAGGCCCTTGGCCGCGTCCTGCGCCGGCCCACCCTCCTGCCCGTGCCGCCCTTTGCGCTACGGCTCCTGCTCGGGCCGGTGGCCGCGGTCGTCACGACCGGCCAGCGGGCGCTGCCCACGCGCGTGCTCGCGGCCGGCTTCCGCTTCCTGCTGCCCGGCGTCGACGAGGCGCTGGCCACCGTGTACCTGCGCAAGGAGCGGGGCTTCTGGCCGCTCGGGCGGGATCCCAGGGCCGCGTAGGCCTCCGGCGTCGCGGCCCCGCGGCGCGGTCAGCCCCGGGGCGCGAGGGCGAGGAGCACGCCCAACGCGATCCAAAGGGCGGCGCCGAGCGCGAACCACAGGGGCGCGTGGCGCAGGGGGCGCCGGGAGCGGCTGGGGCTAGGCACCGGACACCCCCGCTTCGGGCAGGGCGTCGGGCACGCGGATGGGCCCCCGCCAGCGCGAGTGCTTGAGGCAGGGGCGCTGCCAGGCCACGAGCGGCAGCCACCAGTTGCGCGCGCGGGGGATCCGCACGGCGAGTTGGCCGCGCACGCGGCGGACCTCCATGAGCTGGTGCAGGCGGTGGTGGGGGTCGAAGAACTCGTAGAAGCCCGGGACGCTGGGCGGGTCCGGGGTCCAGGCCGGGGGCGAGGGGCTGGGCTCGGGCATCGGGGCTTGCCTCCGCTTGTGATTGTGAGAATCATTCTCAATATAACGCAGCCCCTGTCAAGGGCAGGGTGGCGCGGGGGCATCGCGGTCCGCGGCGGCCGGGGTCAGGGAACCACCCAGTCGCGCCGCTGTGGCTCGAGGCCCCTGAGGAGGCGGGGAAGCCCGAGGACGGCCCGGGCCCGGCGCCACGCCACCTGGTCGATGGCTGCCTGCGCCGCCTCGCGCTCGGCGTCCGTACGCGCGCAGGCGAGGCGCACGCCCTGGCGCCACCCCCGGGCCCGCATCCCCACCACCCAGCCCCGCGCCCACGCGTCGGTGAGCTGGCGCCCGAGGGGATCGGTCCCGGCAAAGGCCGGGGAGTAGATCCGGGCGAGGCGGGCCCGGATCGGCCCGAGGGCTTCGCACAGAATCCGATCGACGGCGTGGTAGTCCCGGTGGCGCGTGTCCCGGGGCTCGACCCCGACGTCCTCAAGGACCAGGGTCAGATCGCGGATGTGCGCCACGATCCCCAGCAGCAACGCCTGGTGCAGCAGCACCTCCTGCGTGAGCGGCACCTCGTGCGCCAGGTACCAGGCGTGCGGCACCGTGGCGTACGCGCCGTGCTCGTAGGCCAGCAGCGACTCCCGGAAGCGGTTCCCGTAGCAGACGATCGCGCGCCGCACCCAGGCGTCGTCCCGGAAGAAGCCGGTGCCGAGCCGGCGCACCACCGCCGCGGTCGCTACCAGGTAGGATGTGATGTGCGGCCCGCGGCCGTCGTGTCCCTCGGCGAAGGCCCGTTCGAGCACGCCGAAGTGGGCGAGGACGGCCTCGGGCGTCTCGTAGGGGGCCTCCAGGTCGGGCAGTCTTCCCCGGGCCACGCGCGGCGGGGGGATCCGCGACGCGCAGGCCCCGGCCGTGAGCGCCGCGACCACGACCAGCGCGGCCGCGACCGAGCGCCGGAGGGTGGCGCGGGCCGGGTCGCACGGGGGAAGCGGGGGGAGAGATCCGATGGGGGGGCCTCCCGTGCAGGCGGGGGCCCGGCAGAGGAGGGTCATCGCGGCGGGGCCGGCACCGTTCGGCGCATCAGGAGGCCGAGCGCGAGGAGCACGGCGCTGGCCAGCGCGTAGGGCCCGAGGGCAGGGTCGGGTTCGCGGAGCACGAAGCGCACGTAGGCGTAGAGCAGCCAGACGTTGGCCGCGAGGAAGAGCAGGACCTGCGCGGCCGCGCGCCGGGACTGGGGGAGCAGTTCCGCCGCGGGCTCGGCGGGCACCTCGCCGGCCCTCAGCCGGACCTCCATGCGGGCCCGCATCTCCTGCATGCGCCCCTTCTGGCGCACGAGTTCCCGGCGCGCGAGCGGCAGGCCCAGGGCCGAGAGCCCCAACGCCAGCGCGGCGAGCGCGGTCGGGAGCCAGCGCGCGCCGCCCCCCGTCTCGCCGGCCCCGCTGGCGATCCCCATGGCCACGCCGGCGAGCATCGCCAGCACCAGGACGGGGAACATGCGGCCCTTGATCCAGGCGGTGCGCAGGGGGCGCGTGTCCGCCACCCCCGCGGTCGGCCCGCTCTGCTGGATCCACTTCATGCTCCCCACGAAGTGGGCGATGAGCAGGGTCTGGACGACGCAGCCGAACACGGCCGCGAACACGCCGGCCAGGTTGTACGCCGCCGGCGTGAGGCCGTCCCCCAGCGCCTGGAACACGCTCAAGACGCCGAAGCCGGCGAGCACGAGCAGGTTCCACGCCGCCAGACCCGTGTAGATCGGAACCAACTAGCCCGCCTCCCTCGATTGCCCGTACGGAGCCAGGCTCCGGTCCATCATTCGACCGCTCGATGGCCCGTCCTGCGCCTGGCGCGGTACGGCCAACCTAGCGCGCCTCCTCGGCCTCGCGCTCGCGCTCGAGGGCCCGCTGCTCACGCTCGTTGGCGATGTCGTTGAGCGTCATCTCGAAGGCCTCCAGGGCGAGGTCGGCCGGCGGCCGGAAGGTCACACGCTGCACCAGGCGCTCGTCGTCCAGGAGGTCGTTCAGACCCACGCGCCACTCCACGGGCGCCTCGGCCTGCTCCTTGGGGCGGGCCTGGCCGTCCACCTCGAGCACGGCCCCGGGCAGGGTGATGCGCATGCGCAGCGCCAGGCGTTCGAGCATCGGCCGGAAGGGCTTGAGGCTCTGCTCGCGCAGGCGCGCCCGGGCCTGCACGCGGTGGGTCGAGGCCGCGAGCGCCCCTCCCTCGTGTGCGAGCCGGCGTTCCAGGCGCCAGGCGCCCTCGGGGTCGTCCAGCGCCTCCAGCCGGACCTCCATCTCGCCCAGCAGCCCCGAGCGCGCCAGCGCCTCCAGGCTGGTGAAGGTCGCCCGCAGGCGCTGCGTGAGGCGGGCCCCGTCGGCGCTGCGCTCCAGGGTCGCCTCGACCAGCCGCACGCCCGGCGCGCCCTCCAGGTCCGCCCGAAGCCGGGCCGGGTCCAGGTCGGCGAAGGCGTCCTCCTCTGGGGCGTCGGCGGCGCCGGCCGGCAGCGCGTCGGCGAGCATCTTGCGCTGCACCTCGAGGGCGCGCCGGGCCTGGGCCACGTCGAGCACGGCGTCCACGGCGAGGGTGCCCCCGCCGTCGGCCCGCCACTCGACCGCCTGGTCGCGCTCCAGGCAGCCGGCCAGGAGCAGGGCCGAGAGCGTCGCGGCGGTCCCCCGCGCGCAGCGGGCGACGCCTCGGGCGGCGGCGATCCGGCGGGCCTGGCCCATGCCGGCCATGCTGCCAGGGCGCGCCGGCCGCGCCTTCATTTGGCGCCCGCCTCGGCGACGCGGCGCGCGAGCCGCGCCCCGGCGTCGGCCTCGTCCAGCACGCCGACGGCCGCCGCGGCCTCGAGCAGGTCCCGCGCCTCGTCCACGCGCGGGTCGAACGCCCCGGGCGCGTTCTGGATCGCCTCCCAGCGCGCGCGCAACTCCTCGCGCGTGAGCAGCCCCTCCCGGAACAGCTCCTCGGCCAGGTGCAGCCGGAAGCGGTGCCGTTCGGGCTTGCCCAGCCGGGGCAGGATCGCCGGCTGGCGGCTCTCGCCCCGGCGCAGCTTGACCGCGTACCAGCCGCTGCTGAAGGCGGGTTGCGGCACGCCCGTGAGCGGGATCTGCGCCTCGATGAGCGTGAAGCCGGCCCGGTAGCACTCGGCGATCACCCGGTCGGGGTTGCCGTGCGGGTCGCGGATCAGGAGGCGCCCGCCCGGCTTGAGGGCGAGCCGGATGCCCTCGAGGAAGCCGGCCAGCGCGCGGCGTTCCACGTAGTCGATCACGTTGTTCAGGAACACGGCCTCGAGCGAGGCTTCGGGCAGCATCGGGTCGTCGGGCAGCGAGTGGATGATCTCGACGTTGCGCACGGCCTCCACGGCCATGCGTTGGCGCACGACGTCGATCTTCCGCGGGTCGATGTCCACGGCGTAGATCCGGCCGCTCGCGCCCACCGCCCGGGCCAGCGGGAAGGTCCAGCGGCCCGTGCCGCAGCCCACGTCCGCGATCACCTCGCCCTGGCGCGGCTCGATCAGGGCGAAGATGCTGCGCCGCTCGGCGTCCTCCAGGTCCTCGGCCCCCTCCTCGGCGCCGGCCAGAGGCGGTCCGGTCGGGCCGAACGGGCCCGGGGTGAGGGCCCCCAGGAGGCACGCGAGCAGGGGGAGCAGGCGGCGCGGGCGCGGGCGCGGGCGGGGATCGGGCATCGGGGGGGACTCCGGCAAGGGCCCCCAGTATGCGCTGCCGTTCGCGGGCCGGGGCCGGTCCCCGGTATGCTGCCGGCCACAGGCAGGGCCGACGCGATGCCGAGACTCCTGATCCGCAAGGGCGAAGGCGTGGGCCGCGACCACATCCTGGGCGCGGGCGAGTGCGTCGTCGGCCGCGACCCCGGCGCCCACTTCGTCCTGGACGACACCCTGACCTCCCGGCGCCACTTCCGCGTCGTCGCCGAGGGGGGGCTGTACTTCGTCGAGGACCTGGGCTCCACCAACGGGACCCGCCTCAACGGCAGGCGCGTCGCGCGCGAGCGCCTCGGGGACGGCGACCGGATCCTGGTGGGGGGCACCGAACTCGAGTTCGTGCAGAAGGACCTCTTCGGCGGCGTGGCGTCCCGCTCCCAGGCGCCCGTGCGCAGGAGGCGCCGCGCCCAGGGCTGACCCCCGGCCGCGCCGCGCCCCTCGATTGACCGTACGGAGCCAGGCACCCGTGCATCATTCGAGGGCGCGTGGAGGAAGCGGGCTCGCGCTGGAGGTCGGTCCCTTGCTCCCGCGCCGCCGCCTGGCAGGGGGGGTGCTGCGCGCGGGCGGCGGGACTTCCCCGGCGCACCAGGGCGCGGCGACCCGTCCCCTGGTTGGGCCCCCTTGCGTGGGCGGAGTACCTTCCGGCCTCCCCCCGCTCGGAGGCGCGCCATGGCCCAGTTCGAGGCACCGGACTTCTTCGAGATCGACCTGCTGCTTTCCGAGGAGGAGCGGCTGGTGCGGGACACGGTCCGCGCCTGGGTCGGCGAGCGCTACCTGCCGCTGGTGGAGCGGGCCTACCGCGAGGGCTACTTCCCCGCCCAGGTCATCCCGGAACTCGCCGAACTCGGCGTGCTGGGCGGGAACCTCGACTACGGCGACTTTCCCCGCTTTGGCAGCGTGGCCTACGGCCTCGTGCTCCAGGAACTCGAACGCGGCGACTCGGGCCTGCGCTCCTTCGTGAGCGTGCAGGGTTCGCTGGTGATGTACCCCATCTGGCGCTACGGCACCCCGGCGCAGAAGGACCGCTGGCTGCCGGCGCTGCACGCGGGCCGGGCGGTGGGCTGCTTCGGCCTCACCGAGCCCGACCACGGCTCCGACCCGGGGGGCATGCAGACGCGGGCCGTGAAGGACGGCGAAGGGTACGTGCTCAACGGCGCCAAGATGTGGATCACCAACGGCACCGTCGCCGACGTGGCGGTGGTCTGGGCCAAGCTCGACGGGGAGATCCGCGGCTTCCTGGTCGAGAAGGGCACCCCGGGCTTCAGCGCGCCCGAGCAGCGGGGCAAGCACAGCCTGCGGGCCTCGGTCACGAGCGAGCTGATCTTCCAGGACGTGCGGCTGCCGGCCGACGCCCTGTTGCCCGACGCGCGGGGCCTGGGCGGGCCGCTGGCGTGCCTCAACCAGGCTCGCGCCGGCATCGCCTGGGGCGTGGTCGGCGCCGCCATGGCCTGCTACGACGAGGTCCGCCGCTACGGCCTCACCCGGCGGCAGTTCGGCCGCCCGCTGGCCTCCTTCCAGCTCTACCAGGCCAAGTTGGTCGACATGCTGGCCGAGATCACCAAGGCCCAACTCCTCAACCTGCGGCTCGGCCGCCTCAAGGACGAGGGCCGCGCCACCCCCCCGCAGGTGAGCCTGGCCAAGCGCAACGCCTGCGCGATGGCCCTGGAGGTCGCGCGGACGGCCCGCGACATGCTCGGCGCCAACGGGGTCGCGGACGAGTACCAGACGATGCGCCACATGTGCAACCTGGAGAGCGTGAAGACCTACGAGGGCACCCACGACATCCACACGCTGATCCTCGGCCGGCACATCACCGGGATCGACGCCTTCGGCGCGGCCCCCTGACGTGCCCCGCGCCCTGCGTTCCCCCGGGACCGGCGCGCGGCCGGGGTGGCGCGGGGCCGGCCCCCTGGCGACAATGGCCGCCTCCATGCTGGACCGCCTGGTGCCCGTCCTGATCCTCCTTGCCGCCGGCGCGCTGGGCTGGTGGCTGGCCGCGGGCGGGGGCGAGGCTCCCGACCCGGCCCTGCCCCCGCCCGGGCCCGAGGCGCCCGCCCCCGTGCCCGAGCCCCGGCCGGAGCCCGGGGCGCCGCCGCCCGAGCGGGTCGTGCGGCCGCCCGAGCCCGCGCCCCCCACGCCCCCGCCCGAGGGCGAGGCGCCCGCGCGCAGCCTAACCCCCGAGGAGATCCGCGCGCTGCCGCGCGGCGAGTTGATCGTGCGGGTCGTCAACGCCCAGGGCGACGTGCGCCCGGCCAGCGGCGTCAAGGTGCGCGTCGAGCGCAAGGGCCAGGCCGACTGGGTCACCCGCCTGCCCGAGCGCGACCCCGAACGGGCGATCTTCCACTTCCGCGACCTGCTCGCCGGCGACTTCGAGGTCACCATCCTGGGCGAGGAGGTGGCCGAGACCCGCCGCCGCGTGCGGGTGTCGGCCGGGGCGGGGAGCGAGGTCGCGATCCCCGTCGAGGACGGCGCCTGGGCGAGTTACGTGATCGAGCGCCAGGGCGAGGGTGGGGTCGCCGACGCGACGCTGCGCGTGCTCGACGCGGCCGGGACGCCGGTCGAGGCCTGGTTCGAGGGCACGGGCCAGCACCTGCGCACCGCCCGCAAGGCCCGCTCGGCGCGGCTCGGGGCCGAGGGGCGCGTCTACGGCCTCAAGCCCGGCCGCTACGTGCTCGAAGCCGCGATCCAGGACGGCGACACCACCCGCGAGGCCTTCGTCGCCGAGGTCGGCCGCCCCGCCCAGGTGACGCTACGGGCCCGGTAGGGCGCCCGGGCCCGGGCCCGAACCCTCCCCGCGTTCGGCCTCGGCGGCCCGCAGCAACTCGCCGAGGAACCACTCGCTCTGACCCTCCACCATGCCGGTGCGCGCGAGCAGGCGCGCGCCCAGGCGCGCGGCGCGCTCCTGCCAGGCCTTGAGCAGCGCGCGGCGGGCCACCTCGCCCTGGGGCGTGAGTTCCACCATCCGCACCCGACGGTCGTGGGTGCCCGGGTGGCGCAGCACCAACCCCTCGGCGACGGCGCGGTCCACGAAGCGCGTCGTGGTGGTCGGGTCCCGGCCGATGCGCTCGGCGATCGCGCCCATGCTGCGCGGCGTCCCCTCGCCCAGGGCGAGCAGGACCCGGGCGGTGGCCTCGCGCACGCCGGCCCGGCGGGCGTCCGCGCCCAGCGAGCGCCCGAGCAGCGCCTCGAGCCGGAGGAGGTCCTGCTCCCACATGCTTGCATTCTGCAATCAGACCCCGGGCCCCGGAAGGACCAAGTCCGCGGCGGGCGGAACCCCGGCCGGGCCGGCCGGGCCGGAGCCTAGCGCATCGGCTCCAGCACCCGCGCGATCAGGCGGATCCCCGTCGTGCTGCCCACCTGGTCCGGGGAGAGCGCCTGGCGGGCGGCGATGCGGTCGTCCTCCTCGACCTGCGAGCCCCAGGAGTGGCCCTTGATCCACACGACGCGCTCCCGCTCGCTCACCCCGGCCGTCCACTCGGCCACCGAGCCGGTCAGGTCGCGCACCCCGAACACGCTCTCGTCGGCCGCGAAGAGCCCGACCGGCTCGGGCGCCGGGTGAAAGGCCCGCGAACGCGCACCCTTGAAGTAGAGCCACTCCCGCTCGTCGCCGTACACGAACCGCCGCCCGTCCCCGCCCCGCGCCATGCGCTCCCACTCCGCCGGCGTGGGCAGGGTGAAGCGCAGCGCCGCCGGAACCAGGGCGCCGTCCGGGCCGGCCACCTGGGCCACGTCTCCGGGCCATTCGCCCGCGCCGCCGGCGGCGCGCGCGGCGCGGGCCCGGGCCTGGCTCCGGGCGCTGCGCCAGGCGAGGTAGCCCCAGCCCAGGGTGCGGCTCTCGTCCAGCGCGGCGAGCAGCAGCCCGTACTCCTCGTCGCTGGGCTCCTCGCGCCCGGGCGCCCGCTCGGGATAGCCCACCAGGTCGAAGAGGCACACGTGTGCGACCGGCTGCTCGGGGTTGTCCACGGGGAGGAAGCGCCCCGGCTCCCCGCTGGCGCCGTGCGGCTCGCGCGGCACGAGCGACTGCCCGCCAAAGCGCGGCGCAAAGCGCAGCCCGCCCTCGATGTGCCGGTCGATCTCGGCCAGCGTGCGCGGGTCGTTGAGGAACTCGAAGTACTCCGCCACCGTGACCTCGAAGCGGGCGGCCAGGAAGGGGCCGACCCCCACGGGCTGCGCCGCCGCGGCGCGCGGCGCCCGCGGGTCGTCGCTGCCGGCCCGCACCACGCCCCCGGGCACCAGGACGAAGCGCCGCGGCAGCGCGCAAAGGCCCCACGGGAGGTTGGGGTCGAGCCGCGGCGGCTGCTCCCGGCCCACTTCGAACGGCAGCCGCAGGTCGGGCCGCCCCGGCCGGCGCACGAGCAGCAGGTAGCGGCCCTGGGGCAGGGCCAGCGTGCGCTCGCCCGCGAGTTCCCCCAGGGCGTTGGACGGGCCCGTCACCAGCGGGTAGCCCGTGGCGTCGAGCCGCGCTTCGTACGCCGCCCGCGGGATCGGCCCCTCCAGCGTGGCCACCGACTCGGGCGTGCTGCGAAGCGGCCCCGAGACCGACGGCTGGTCGGGGCCGACCTCGGCCTCGCCCTCGCCCGCGAGGCTGCGCCGGACCGCCGCCGCGTAGTCCTCCGGCACGGCCCCGAGCCCGTGTTCGGGGTCAAAGGGCAGCGGGATGAGCCGCGGGCCTCCGCGGGGGATGTGGTCGCCCTCGGGCACGTAGCAGAAGAGCCAGCCCTCGGCGGGCGGGTCGGCGGGCGCGATCGTCACGAGGCGTTCGCCCCGCAGTTCCGCGGCGTGCGGGCCGGGCCCGTAGCGCAGCACGGCGAGCCGCTGCAGCGCGGCCGCCTCGGCGTCGCCGCGGGCCAGGGCGCGCCGCCACTCCTCCAGGTGCCAGGCCGCCGCGCCCTCCAGGATCTGCGCGCGCGCCGCCTCGCCCTCGGGGCCGAGGCTCCCGTCGAGCTGGGCGAGCGCGGTGGCGGCCCCGGCCAGCAGGGAGGCGATCTCGGCGCGCAACTGCGCCATCTCCTGCTCCACCCGCTGCACCTCGCGGGCGGCGTGGTACGCGCGGTCGCGCATCCACCAGGGCTCCGAGCCGCGCGCCGTGTCGCGCCCCAGCGTGGGCTCCTCGGCGCTCTCCGAGCCGTGGCTCGCCTGCGTGCGCAGGCGCAGGAGCGCCCGGCTCGCCTTGTGCAGCAGGCTGATCAGCGCCTCGGCCCGCTGGGCGGACTCCTGCGCCCGGCGCAGCGTGCGCAGGGCGCGCGCCCGCTCGCGCAGCGCGAGCGGCTCGGGGTCGCCGGGGTCGCGCAGGGCCCATTCGGCCAGCAACTCCTCGGCGGTCTCGGGCGAGCCGGCCTCCAGCGCAGCGTGGGCGCTCGCCCGCAGTTCGTCGATGCGCCGCGCCTCCACGCGCTCCAGGCCGAGCCACAGCGCGCCCGCCACGAGCCCGCCCAGGAGCAGCGCCGCGGTGCCGGTCGCCAGCGCCGGCCGGCGCCGCGAGAACGAGCGCAGCCGGCGCCACGGGCCCGGCGGGCGGGCGGCGATGGGCTGGCCGAGGAGCCAGCGGGTCAGGTCTTCGGCCAGCGCGGCGCACGAGGCGTAGCGGTCGCGCGGGTCCTTCTCGAGGCACTTGAGCAGCGCCGTCTCCAGGTCGCGGTCGATGCGCGGATCCAGGCGCGAGGGCGGGATCGGCTGTTCACCCGCCACGCGCAACGCCAGCGCGGCGAGGTCCTCGGTCGGAAACGGAAGCCGGCCCGTCAGGCACTCGTAGAGCATCACGCCCAGCGCCCACTGGTCGGCGGCCGGCCCCACGCCGCGCCCCTGGAACTGCTCGGGCGCCATGTAGCCCGGCGTGCCGATGAGCATGCCGCTCACCGAGATCCGCGCCGCCTCCCGGTCGGCGGCCAGGCCGAAGTCGGTGAGCAGCGGGTGGTCCACCTCCGGGGTGGCCCCCGCCTCGCGCCCGGCGATCCACGCCTGCCGCTGGCGGCGCGTGGGCTGCGCGGCCTCCTCCGCGGGCGCGGGCCGCGAGAGCAGCAGCACGTTGCCGGGCTTCACGTCGCGGTGCACGACGCCGGCGGCGTGCGCGTCCTCCAGCGCCCGGGCCACGTCCCGCACGATCCGCACGGCCCGCGCGGCCGCGATGCGGCCGCCGGGCGCGTGCTGGAGCACCTGCTCCAGCGCGGGCCCCGGCACCAGTTCCATCGCGTACCAGAGCCGCCCGCGGCTCTCGCCCGTGGACAGGACCGGCACGATGTGCGCGTGGCGCAGGCGCGCCGCCGCGCGCACCTCGCGCTCGAAGCGGTGGCGCACCTCCGCCTCGTCGCCGTAGCCCTCGCGCAGCACCTTGAGCGCGACGCGCCGCCCCAGCGCGTCCTCCGCGGCCAGGTAGACCACGCCCATGGCGCCGCGGCCGAGCTCGCGCTCGAGGGTGTAGCCCGGAACGAGGACCTCGCCGTGCTCCATGCGTTTGACGATCGTACCGAGGCCCGGCGCGCGGCGGCCATTCGCGGTCCGGCCGCGCCCCGCGCGCGGCCGTCACCGGTCGCGCGCGGGGCGCGCCCGGGGGCCTCCGGGCCGCGTCACGGCACCTCGCGGACCTGGAGCTCGTACAGCCGCCGGTACAGCCCCCCGGCGGCCAGCAACTCGGCGTGCGTGCCGGACTCCCGCACCTCGCCGCGCTGGAGGACCAGGATCTGGTCGGCCTGCCGGATCGTGCTCAAGCGGTGCGCCACGACCAGCGTCGTGCGGCCCCGGCGCAGGCGGTCGATGGCCTGCTGGATCCGGTGCTCGGTGTCGGTGTCGATCGAGGCGGTGGCCTCGTCCAGCACCAGGATCGCCGGGTCGTGCACGAGGGCCCGGGCGAAGGCGATGAGCTGGCGCTCGCCCGCCGACAGGTTGGCCCCGCGCTCCTCCACGGCGGCGTCGAGCCCGCCCGCCAGGCGCTCGACCACGCCGCGGGCGTGCACCGCGTCGAGGGCGGCCTCGACCCGCTCGCGCCCGATGCGCTCGTCGAAGAGCCGGATGTTCTCCAGCACCGAGCCGCGGAACAGGAACACGTCCTGCAGCACCAGCGCGATCTGGGCCCGAAGCGACCGCTGCGCGTAGGCCCGCACGTCGCGCCCGTCCACGCGCACGGCGCCCCGGTCCACGTCGTAGAAGCGGCTGACCAGGTTCAGGAGGCTCGACTTGCCCGCGCCCGTCGGCCCGACGATCGCCGTCGTCGTCCCCGCCGGCACCGCGAACGAGACGCCCCGGAGCACGGGCTCGGTGGGGTGGTAGGCGAAGTGCACGCCGTCGAAGGCGACGCCGCCGGCCAGGCGCTCGGCGCCGATCGCGTCGGGCGCGTCCCGGACCTCCGGCTCGCGGTCCAGCACGCGGAACAGCCGGTCGCCCGACACCACGGCCTGCAGCATGATGTTGAGGTTGTCCGCCAGGTTGCGCACCGGCTCGAAGAAGAGTTCGATGAGCAGGTAGAACTGGAGCACCTCGCCGGCCGAGAGCACGCCCCAGGCGCTGAAGTGCACGACCAGCGCCACCGACAGCGCCGTGAGCGAGGTGACCGTGGGGAAGAAGAACGCGAAGTTGAGCACCGTGGCCAGGTGGGCCCGCATCAGCGTGTCGGTGTGGCGCGCGTAGGTCCGGGTGGACTCGGCCTCCCGCTGGAAGAGCCGGGTGACCTCGATGCCGCCGATGGCCTCGGTGGCGAAGGCGTTGGTGGCGGCGACCTCCCCGCGCACGCGGGCGAAGTCGCGCCGGCTGCGGCGCATGAACCACCCCCCGGCCAGAATGAGCAGGGGGAGCACCGCCAGGACGGTGAGCGCGATGGAGGCGTTCACCCACAACATCACCGCGACGATCAGCACGAGCTTCAGGCTGTCGTGGAAGAGGGCGGCGACGCCGCTGGCGAAGAACTCCTCCACCGCCTCCACGTCGCTCGTCACGCGCGTGACGAGGACGCCGACCGGCGTGCGGTC
>JAPKHB010000400.1 GCA_026647295.1 Planctomycetota bacterium
GTGCACTTCGAGCTTCGAGGAGGCCTTCCGCTGGCGCGTACCGGCCTATTGTATCCAGGTACAGTTCGCGCTTCTTCTCCGCCCAGGCATTGAAATCCGCGAGGGAAGTGACCGGTGGCTGCCATGATGGATGGGCCGGCGGGAGGGCGCACGATCGTCGCGCCGCCCGCCAAGCCGCGCCGAGCACCGGGCGGTTCGGCGCCTGGCTAGTTCGTGCCCGTCGCGTCGGTCACCCGCGAACCACCCTGAAGGCCCCGTCGAGCGCGTGGACGGGTGCGGCGGTTGTGCACCCAGCCATGCGGATTTGGAAACAAGGTAATCAGCGCATGTCTTCCCCGCGCAAACGACCACACTCTCCAACGCATCGCGCTTGTGCTGGAACCCCGTGAAGCCTACGTTGGATGCGGGCCTTTGGGCCCGGACGAAGAGCGGGGCCGCGCAACGGCGGTCTTCCCTTTGCGGGAACCGCGGGTGCGTCGCTCCGGCCGTCCGGAGTCCCCCCCTGGAGCACCCTGCGATGCCGTCGACCGCCAAGACCGCTGCCACCCGCTGCCGGGCGCCTCGAGGCGCCCTGCTCTGTCTCCTCTTCGCCTCGGGCGCCCTCGCGACGGGCTGCGGCGGCGCCGGCGGCGGCGCCGGCCCGAGCGGCGCCGGCCAGGGCCTCGTGCTGGTCAGTTTCCTGCAGGCGGGCCTGGACAACGTCGCGCTCTCGCGCGTGCTCGAGTTCCGCTTCAGTGAGCCCGTGAACCCGCTCACGATCAGCAATGCCTCGATCCAGATCCGCGAGGGCGACTCCTTCGGCGTCACGGTCAAGGGCCGCTTCACCTTCAGTCCGTCGGGCAGCACGGTGTTCTTCGAGCCGCAACTGCCCGGCCTCTGCGACCTCTCCGACGCGGGCTTCAAGCCGGGCACGGTGTACCGCGCGCAACTCGTGGGGCACCCCGAGGAGTTCGCGATCAAGAACACCCAGGGCCAGTCGCTCGAACGCACGCAGACCTTCGAGTTCCGCACGCGCAGCGAGGACGACCCGAACCTCTTCCTCGAACTCGTGCCCGCGCAGGCGCCTGCGATCACCCAGACCAGCCCCGCCAACGGCGACCAGGCCGTGGCGGTCCAGGGCGGAAACGAGGTGGCGCTCTTCTTCAGCGAGAACCTCGACCCCTGCACGGTCGGGCCGCACACCATCACCTTCCACATGGCCGAGATCGGTGCCCCGGGCACCTTCTTCCCGGCCCCCAATGGCCGCAACTCCGGCTTCGTGTCCGGCGGCAGCACGGCCGACCAGACCCCCGGCGACCCGCTCACCTGGGGCGCGTCGGGTACGACCACCGTCTCGCCGCTGCAGGCCATCCCGGCCACGATCACGCTCGACCAGACCCGCGACCAGACCGTGGTGCGCATCCGGCCCCTGTTCGGCCGCTTCCCCGAGAACGCCCTCCTGGTGGTGCAGGTCAGCTTCGGCGTCGAGGACTTCGGCGGCTCGCCGCTGGCGGCCTTCGCGCTGTCGTTCACCACCGAGAACCTGCCCCCGCAGGTCGGCCAGTACGACCTGCTCAACCAGGGCGAGACCGCCTACGACACCTCGGTCACCACGGCAGACGTGAACACGGTGCGCGCCCCCAGCAAGGTGCAGGGCTTCCTGCTCTTCGCCGGCGACGGCGACAACGGCGCGGTGCTCACCCAGCCGTCCAAGCCCGGCGCGAACCCGGCCAACTGCCTGGCGGACCGGCAGCCCAACGACGGCTCCAAGGACCAGTTCGACGCGACCACCGACATCACGCTGGACAGCGGCGCGACGAACCTGTGTGCCAACACCACGGACGGCTCGCGTGCCGTGATCTATGAGTTTGCCAGTTTCCGGATCCGCGGCTCGTCGACGGTGCGCCTGGTGGGCGTGAACCCGGTCATCATCCTGGTGCAGGGCGACGTGGTGATCGATCCGGGTGGGCGCCTGCTCGCCCGGGGCGACAACCAGGGCGGCGCGCCGCAGGGCCGGGGCCAGAACAGCCCCTGTGCGACGTGCACGAGCGGCTCGACCGGCGGAACCGGGGTGGCCGGGGGCGGCCGCGGCGGGGACGGCCCGAACGCGGGGGCGACGGCCCGGCGCGTGGGCGGCGACGGCACGCAGGGCTACTTCCACGGTGTCGGCGGAGTGGACGCGTCGGTGGGCACCACCACCGGCCCCGGCACGGGCCAGGGCCAGACCTCCTCGCACTGGCTCACCCAGACGAACCTGAACCGCCACGCGCCGGGCGGCGGGGGTGGCGGCCACGCCACCGGCGGCGCCGCCGGAGACAACAACGGGACGGGCTCCTCGCCCTTGAGCGTCGACCTGCCCGTCGAAGGCGGAGGCGGCGGAGCCTATGGCGCCACCAACGGGCGCATGCTCACGCCCGAGGCCGGCAGCGGCGGCGGGGCCGGCGGCGAGGTGCGGGCGTTCACGGGCACCGTCGCGCAGTCGGCGGGCGGCGCGGGCGGGGCCGGCGGCGGCTTCGTCGACATCACCTCCAGCGGCAACATCATCGTGCAGGGCACGATCGACGCAGCGGGTTCGCAGGGCGGGAACGGAATGACCTCCCCCTTCAACCCGAACTACACCTTCGAACCCGGCACAGGCGGGGGCGGCGGCGGCAGCGGCGGCGGCATCCGGCTGCTCACCCCCAACTCGATCACCCTCGGCGGCGGGGCCACGCTCACCGCGGCGGGTGGCGCGGGTGGGATCGGCGGCCAGACGAACGTCGCCCCCTTCCCCACGGTGAACAACGGGGGCGTGGGCGGCCTGGGCCGCATCGTGCTCGAAGACGGCGACTCCATCATCACCGGCCTCGCGGGCGCGACCGTGATCCCGGGCGAAGGGTCGACCGGCTTCTACCGGGGGCCCTTCGACGCGACGCGCTTCCAGGGCGGCGGCCTCACGCCCCAGGGCGTGACCGTGCCCTTCGCGGCCGGCCC
>JAPKHB010000401.1 GCA_026647295.1 Planctomycetota bacterium
GGCCTGGCCGGGGCGGTGTGGTTCAACACGGAGTCATTCGATGTACAGAGCCTCACGACGCGGTCTGGCGGACCTGATCGTCATGATCGTGATGATCGTGTTCCTGCTGGGCATGGGCACGCTGGCATTCTTTGCCTATGACAAGCAGCAGGCCGAAAAGCAGTACGTGTCGCGCCTGCGGCAGGTACCGGCGCGCCAGAAGGCTGAAATTGATGCCACCAGGGCGCGCTACGCCGAAGTGTGCGCGCACATCGGGTTCAAGGGCAATGCTGACTACAGCAGCCCTGACGCGATCCGTGAAATGCTGCGCCTGGGCGGCGAAACCGTGGCCGATTACTACACCATGGGCGCCAACGAGGGCCGCGGTGACGTGCGCGACGCCCAACCGCGCGACGTGACAATCGGCGGGCGTAAGGTGATCCCGCGCGGGTCCACGGCGTTGCGGGCCGGCTCGCCGGGCAGCAGGTTCATGTTGCAGATGATGTCCTGCGCCGAGAGGCGGGCCGAGGCGCGCTTGCCGCCACCGAAGGCCGCCGCGTCCAGCGCCACCTGGTGGCTCTGCGTGTAGCCGCGTTCCGCGCAGGCCACCGCGAGGCCGCGGCCGGCCAGCGCCCGCGCGAGCGCCTGGGCGTTGGCCACCGTGTCGTCGGCGTAGCGCCCCCCGAAGGCCTCGACCTCGAGCGCGCTCACCAGCAGCGCGGGCAGGCTGAAGAGGTGGTGGTTGGAACTGGAGCCCGGGAACACGCCCTTGTCCAGGTCCTTCACCAACTCGGGGTCGTCGCCGCGGGCCAGGACCAGGCCGCGCTGGGGTCCGAAGAAGGTCTTGTGCGTCGAGCCGCACATGACGTCGACGCCCTCGCGCAGCGGGTCCTGGAAGCGCCCGGCGGCGACCAGCCCGAGCACGTGCGCCGCGTCGAAGAAGAGCCGCGTCCCGGCCTCCGCGCACACGTCGCGCAGGTCGCGCAGCGGCTCGGGGAAGAGGAAGAGGCTGCGGCCGAAGACGGCCAGCGCCGGCTTCTCGCGGGCGATGAGGTCGCGCGCGGCCGGCAGGTCGATCGAGTAGCCGTCCGGCGCCATCGGCCAGGCCCGGATCTCGCGCGTGCGCTTGCCCAGGCTCCCGATGCGGGCGTGGCTGATGTGCCCCCCGCCCGCGACCGTGTGCGCGACCACCGTGGCCCCCTGGGGCACGATCCGCGAGAACACCGCCTCGTTGGCGACCGTGCCGGAGATGGGCCGCACGTCCGCCCACCCGGCCCGGAAGATGCGCTGCATGGTCTCGGTGGCCAGCGTCTCGATCTCGTCGACGAAGCGCGTGCCCTCGTAGTAGCGGCCGCCGGGGTGGCCCTCGGCGTAGCGGTGCAGGAGGTCCGAGACGAGCACCGAGCGGGCCGCCGGCGAGAGGACGTTCTCGGAGGCGATCAGGTTGAGCGTGCGCGCGCGCCAGCGATCGTTCGCGTCCAGCGTCTGGCGCACGCGCCGGAGCAGGTCGCGCGCCGAGGTCGTCGTGTCCACCGCCATGGGGCCGGAGTGTACGCCCTCCCCGCCGGGGGCCGGCAGCGTTTGGAGGGGTGCTGCGCCCGCGGGCCGCAGGTCGGCGGAGCCCGACCTAGCGCCAGCCCTCGCGCAACCCGGTTTCCACCGCGGCGGCGGCCAGCGGCTCGCGCCGCGTCACCACGCGCAGCATGTCCACGAGGGTGGCCGGGGCCCGCAACGCGCGGTAGGTCCGGGCGAGCGCCCCGGCCAGGCCGGCCTTGAGCCCCCGGGCCTGGGCGGCCGCATCGGCGGCGACCGGGCGCGGGTCGCGCAGGACGCCGATCACCAGCGCCTCTTCCAGGGTGGCCAGGGCGGCCGTGTCCGGGCCCGCTCCCACCCGGGCCAGGGCGTGGGCCAGCGCCGCCCCGAGGCGGCAGGCCGACTCCAGGGCCCAAAGCGCAAGCCCCTGCCCGGGCACGGCCTTGTGCCGCGCCCCCAGGTCCGTGAGCGCCCGGACGAGGTCCTCCCGCGAGTCGGGGTGGCCCAGGACCGCCACGGCCTCGGCGGCGGCGTAGATCAGTTCCGGGTTTCGTTCGGCCCGCAGCAGGTCCCCGAGCACCGCCACCGCCTCCGGGTCCTTCCACGCGCCCAGCAGCCACGCGCCCCAGCGCCGGGCCTCGACCGGGGTCTGCGCACGGCGCACCAGGTCGCGCACCGCCGTGAGGGTCTCCGCGTCCGGAGGGCGGGCCGCGCCCAGGCGCCGCGCGGCCGGCTCGGCCTCGAAGCCCCCCCGCGCCAGGCGGGCCAGGAGGTCGGCGGGGGCGAGGTCGGGGCCAAGGCCGAGCCCCCAGGCCGCCGCGGGGTCCCCGAGCGCGGCCAGGTAGGCCTTTGCCGGCGGCTCGGTCAGGGAGGAACGCGGCCAGGCCGACTCGGCGCGGGCGCGGCGTTTGGGGAAGACGTAGCGCCAGTAGTCGCGGCGCGCCGCGGGCGGAAAGCCACCCCGCTCCCGGGGCAGTTCGCAGTAGACGAAGTCCGCGGCGCGCTTGCGCAGCACCTCCGCCGCCCGGCGGGCCTCGGCCACGGGCACCTGTAGAAGCTTACGATAAGATTGAAGTTGTTATAAACCCGGATAGTACTGAGAAATCAGTTGATATCCAGCCAGGCAGCGCTAATCAAGTTAATCTTCTTTTGATAAAATCAAACCTGTATGGGCCAAATATAACTTATAAGGCCAGCGATGGAACAAATGACTCTGTATCGATTACGCTGGACGACCCTCAGGTTTTTTTAGGCTCAGGGTCGGTCAGTTTACTTACCGTTGCGCCGAAAATATTAAAATTTAAGAATACTCATACTGAGCAAGATAAAAAGGCTTTCATTGAAATACTTGTAGGACGTGATGCAACGCCTTAGAAATGAATGCAGGTACTCAAAATACTGTTAGGTTATAGGATGGGAGAACCTTATGTTCGCTCCGCT
>JAPKHB010000402.1 GCA_026647295.1 Planctomycetota bacterium
CCCTATCCCTACATGCCCGTGCCGCAGAAGGACTACGCGACGGGCGCCTGGCTCTCGCCGGACTACACCCCGAGCATTCCGCTTCCGCCTCCGTATGACGAGATCTTCTGGCGCTGTGCTGTTCCCGACGATCCGCGCGACGTTCGCGGCAAGGGAAGCCCCGGTCCGGAGCCCCGCCGCACGCCGACCGAACCGAAGGGTAAGCCTCCCAGTGTCCCGCCCGCACGGGAGCCCCAGGATGCGTGGCCTCCCAAGGCGCCGCCTCAAGCACCTCCCGTGAAGCCACCTCCTGTCGTCACGCCACGGGGTGATCAACCAGCGGGAGACGTACCCCCGGCCCAGCCCGAGCCCCCACCAGCACCCCCGGAGGAGCCCCCTGAAGGCGCGCCCGGTACGTTTCGAGGGCCCGTCATGGAGCAGTTGCTCCGCGAGCAGGATGAGGCGAAGAAGGCCGCTGCGTTGGAGGCGCAGGAGGAGCAGCATGAAGGGCTCGGAGGCTCGGAGTCTGAGGCGCTGGACCTGGATCCGGACGTGGAGGCCGAGGTTGACACAGATCCGCGCGTACGGCGGGCGCGGGAGGACCTCGATCGGCGCCTGGCCAAGGTCGTCGAGTTACACGACAAGGTCCACCGATCGAAGGGGTGGGATCGGACCCGAGCGGAGAAGGCGCTCGCCCAGGCTCGGCAGGACTACCAACGAGCGAAGGCGAACTTAGCGACCCTCCGTAGGAACACGGCAGATCGAGTCGCGCAGAACCGCGAGCAGCACCTGCGCTTCTTGCGCAAGCAGCTCGAGTCAAAGAAGGCCAACACCTCGAACCCACAGAAGCGTTCGGCGCTCGATGCAGAGATCGGCCGCGTCAGTGAAGGAATCGCGCGAGCGCAGTTGCAGCGGCTCCGTTTGGCCGAGGGGGACGTGCCGGGCGGGCTCGGGGCCCAGATGCTGGGGAGCATTGCGCCTGGATGGGGCGGCGATCACGATCCCGCACTCGACCATGATCCTGGGGTACGCCGGGCATTGGAGAATCTGCGCCAAGCCCACGTGGCCTGGGCGCGGGCACATGCGGACATGCTGGCCGCTCCGGCGGGCTCGCGGGAGCGGGCGCGCCGTGAGGCGGCGGCGCAGGCCCTGGCCCAGCGCGTTGGCGAACTTACCGAAGGGCTGCAGCTCGCGAGGGCGACGGCGGCCCCAGCCGTCGCCCGGGCGCTTCACCAGTCCGTGGCGCGCGAACTGGACAGCCTACGGAGGGAACGGTCCAAGCTGCTGTACACACACGCCACGACCTGGAACGCCGAACGTCGCGCTGCATTGCTTGATTCGATTCACCGCGTAGATCGAGGGATCCATCAGTTACAGCAGATCCTGAGCCAACGGCCTCGCTCCCTTGGGGCCGGAGCAAAGGCGGACTCCCTGGCTTTTCCCGGAGCGCAGAAGGGCTTGCCCGCCAAGGACGCGGACCCGCTCGATGGCTCCGGCGGGGGCCGAGGGGGACTGCCGCTCGACCCTGAGCAGTTCCCCGACCTGGTGGCCCCGGTCGGCCATGGGGGTTCGGCTAGCGCCAGCGACGCCCAGGTCGAAGCGATCAAGGAGTGGTTGGGAGAAGGCCCACGCCTACCATCCACCGATCTCGACCAGGCTGAACGCGACCGACTCCTGGCGGACATCCGGGCGCAGATCGCTGCGCTGGAGGTGGTTGCCCGCGAGAAGCGAATCGGCAGTCGCGCCGCTGCCGACATGATCTCGAACCGGATGCTCAAGCTGAAGGAGATCATGGGCCTCCTTGATCCGGCGTCCGTGCATACGGTGGCCCGGCTGCGCGCTGCCCAGCCCGTCGACCAAGGGCCGCCCCCTGGGGATGACGCGCCCGAAGGTCCGATCCAGGGACTGCGGAACGACCCCACGGAGCGCCAAGGAAGCGGTGCTGGGGAGGTCATCTATCCGTGCGTGGGAGACGGAAAGGAATTCGTGGTCGCCGAGAAGCCCAAGGTGGGGAATGGCGGATTCTTCTTCAAGACGGACAGCAATGGGTTCCTTCAGGTGGTCGTGTGGCACGCGGGCGGGAATGCGTACACCCTGTCCGGTGACCCGGAGAACCTTAAGGAGTTCATGAAGCGTTACGATAGTGCCATCCCGGATCCGGATGGGGCGAAGCATATTAGCATGCTCGGGCTGAGAGTGCGGTGTACGCGCTCCGGGCTGAGTGAGGCGGCCATATTGAGCCGGGGCGTAGGGGCGCTAGTGGACATCCTGGGGCTCAAGGAGGTCCGGAACGTACTTAGAAACGCCACGGAGCTCTGGTCGGACTCCGCGATCATGGACGTTGTGGCGGTCTATGCCGCTGGTGGCGAACCGACGAAAGAGATGGTCAGCGCCGCCATCGAAGAGGCCGCCGTAGAGGTCGCCGTCGGAGCCTTCACTGCTGGTCTCGGAAGGGCGGCCGGAGCCGTGAAGCGCGCTCTCTCGGCCGGCGAGCGAGCCAATGCGGTGGACGCGGTACGAAAGGCGCTCCATCGGGCCGACCCGAGTCTGACGCAGACGCAACTGAAACGGCAGGCCGAGGGCATCGTGAGCCGCGCCGAGGCGAAGGCGGTTCGGCTCGTCGGTCAGCCAGTGAGGGGTTCCTACTCGTCGATGGCCCGCCAGGAGGCCGCAGCGATTCGCAAGGAGGCGAAGCGAGCGCAGCGGGAAGCCCAGCACCGGTTCGAAGAAGCCAAGCGCAAGCTGGATGAGTTGAGTCGGGAGGGGCCGGTCGCGGGGTTGGGTCCGACATCGAGCGCCGAGCCGAAGGTCCCGCCGCGGGGCACCTCGACTCCCGACGCTCCGGCAGGGGGCGCGATTTGCCGGCCCGTTCCACTGACAAGACCACCACATCGCCGACCTTCCTGTCGTCTAGCTGCGCGAGCAGCTTGGCCACATCGTCCGTCGCCTTGCCGTCA
>JAPKHB010000403.1:0-1124 GCA_026647295.1 Planctomycetota bacterium
CGGGCTGGCGCTATGGCAGGCGGGAGTCCGGGCCGCGCGGGAGGGGTCCGAGTCCGGTCGGCTGGAGGGTCTGGCCCCGGAAGCGGGGCCGGGCACCTCGGGCAAGGTGGCGCTTGGGACCCGCGCCGCAGCGCCGGGCTCCGCGGAAGCCTCGACCCATGCCCCGGGCGAGTGGCCCGCCTCGCTGGCCGACGCCGACCCCGACCTTGACCTTTGCGGCGTCGTCGTGGACGCAAGCGGGCGGGCGATCGCCGGGGCGGCCCTGTCGACGTGGAGCCGCCGCTGGAGCACCCTTCCCGACCTCCCGCCCTTCGTGCTGCCCTACGTCGCGGGGCCGCGGACGGAGAGCGGCCCCGACGGAGCCTTCCGCCTGCGCCTCGATCGCGGTGACCCGGTCTGCCTCGTCGCGCAGGCCGCAGGCTCGGCGCCGTGCACCCGCGCGTCCTGCTACGCCGGCCAGCGGCTGCGCGTCGTCCTGGGCCCCGGGGCGATGCTGCGCCTAAGGGCCTTCGATCGTGGCGGGCGCCCCGCCCCGGGTGTCCGGCTCCGGGTGGAGGTCGATCCCCTGCCCGTGCGCGAGGTGCCCACGAACGAGGCGGGCGAAGCGCTCGCGGGCCCGGTGGGCGTGGGGAGCAATGTCCACGTGTCCGTCCCCTACCAGGCACGGTGGAGCGCCGCGGACTACGGCGCCGAACGCCAGATCCCGCAGGGTTGCGACGAGGTCGCGATGGACGTCGTCGTCGAGCCACCCGCTCCGCTGGGGGGACGTGTCACCGACGCGATCACCGGGGCCCCCGTCGAAGGGGCATCGGTGGGCCTCGGGTTCGAGCACGTGGACCCGGTCGCAACCGATGCACAGGGTCGCTTCCTGCACGCCTGGGTTCCGCCGGACCGGGATCTCGTCCTCATCAGCGTACGCGCGCCAGGCTATGCCGTCCGGATCCTCAAGCCCTCGGCGCTGCTTCGCGTCCGGGGGTCGATGGAACCGCACCCACATCTCGACCTGGACGTGCCGCTGATGCCGGAGTTCCGCGTGGTCGGACGCGTCGTCCAACCCGACGGCACGCCAGGAACCGGTGCGATCGTCCTGGCCGTATGCACGACGCGCTTGCGACCCGCACCGA
>JAPKHB010000403.1:1134-2935 GCA_026647295.1 Planctomycetota bacterium
CGCCGCTCAACGCCAAGCCGACCTGCGGGCGCGGTTGCCCGGCTTGCGCCGCAGCCGGAGGCGCCGCGATCAGGCAGACGGCCAAACCGCACAGGAACCAGAACCAGAACTTCACTCGCATCCGATTGTGCCTGAAATGGGAACGCAGATGAACCCAGCAACTCCGGCAGCGCGTCATGCAGGTGCCGCCTCGTTGCTGTGCAGATCTGCGTTCGGTGATAGAGTCGCAACTGCCGTTCGCCGCGCGGGCCTTGCGCAGGCCGGACCCGCATGGCAAGGCAGCCGTGAGGCGCTTACCCTTTCTTGCCCTTCTCCGTCCAACCCGACGGCACGCCAGGAACCGGTGCGATCGTCCTGGCCGTATGCACGACGCGCTTGCGACCCGCACCGAACGCCGGGCGGGGTGACGAAGACGGGGAGCCTCCGGCCGACGCGGTCGAGGTCAGTTCCCAGGAGGCGAGCCCCGCGGCTGACGGCTCGTTCAGGATTCGCGGCCTGGATCCTGCCGGCACCACCATCGTCTCGGTCACGGCCCGGGGCCATGCGGCGCCCGACACCCGCATCGAGCCAGGGCCTACCGCAGGATCGGTACACGACGTCGGCACGATCGTGCTGGCACCGGCACGCCAGATCGCCGGGCGCGTCGTGGGTACCGATGGAGTGCCCCGGCAACACGTCGAGGTGCAGGCCTTCGCCGCCATGGACTTCCACAGCGCCCTCACGGACACGCAAGGACGATTCTGTTTCGGCGGGCTGGGGCCCGGCGCCTGGATCCTGCGCATGAACGCAAGAGGCTGGATGGCGGGCAGGATCCCACCCCGGTCCGTGACGGTCGAGGCGAAAGACGTCCTGGATGTCACGCTCGTCCTGCCCGATGCCCGCCGCGTCCTCCTGGACCTCGTGGACGGGGAGGAACGCCGCGTCGAGATGGAGCACGGTCGGGTGCGCTGGGAAGGGGGATGGGACACCGCCGGGCCCCTTCCGGCGGAGGATCCCTCGCTCTACCTCCCCCCCGGGGCGCGCGGGGTCGAATTGGAAGTGCTTGAGGCGAGCCGGGAGGATGTCGCGCTCCCCGCCCGCTTCCCGATTCCCGACGGCGTCGAGACCTTCGCGGCGCAGTTGGCTCGCGCGCACCCCCTCCGGGGCCGAGTCCAGGATCCCGAGGGGTACGTGGTGTCCGACGCTTGCGTCGAGGCGCTTCGCGGGGGCGAGGTCGTGGCCGTGGCGCAGACGGGCGAGCTCGGCCACTTCCGGTTGGCCGTACCGGGCCCGGAGCCGGTCGACCTGCGATGTCATGGACACTCCCGCACGGGCGAAGAGGAAGAGGACTCGTACTACGAGTGGGCGGCACAGGCCACCGCCGTGCCCCCCGGGTCGGAGGACGTGATCCTCCGGGGAGTCGGCGTGCCGCAAGACGGGGTCCTGCGACTGCAGGTTTTCGCACCGGACGGGATGCCTGCGGTCGGGTGCATCGTGGAACTGGTCTGGGCACCGAGCGGGCCTCGCAACGCACCGCGGACGGACGCGCAGGGGCGCGTGCAGATCGCGGAACTCGCGCGCCGACCGCGGCGTGTGGTTGTCCGCGTCCCCGCCGAGCGGGCCCTCGAGTGGTTTGCGCCGGACCTCGGCGCCCTGCTGCCCCAGGAGACCGAGCATCTGGTCCGCCTGGTGCGCCCGCGCCTGCTGCGGGTCGCCGTGCTCGACGCGCACGGCGCGAGCGCTCCCGGCGCATTCCTCACGGCGACCGACCTTGTGGGAGACTCCACCCGCTGGGTTGCCCAGGCAGTGACCGATCAAGAGG
>JAPKHB010000404.1 GCA_026647295.1 Planctomycetota bacterium
GACGCCCGAGGTCCCGGGCGCAAAGCGCCGCCGCGGCCGTCGAGTCGACGTCGCCAAAGCCCAGCACCCAGCCGGGGGGAAAGGCGGCGAGCGGGGCGCGAAGGCGCCGGGCCATCTCGGCCACGCGCCCGGGACCCGGCCCGGGGGCCCGCAGGCGCAGCCGCGGGGCCGGGAGCCGCAAGTCGCGGCGCATCGCCTCGTCCAGCGCCCAGTGGCCGTGCTGGCCGGTGTGGATCCAGGGGAGGTCGAGCCCGCGCTCCCGCACGGCGCGCCAGACCGGGAGCAACTTCACGAAGTTGGGTCGAGCCCCCAGCACGGCGACGCCCCCGGCCGTCGCCCGGCGGCTCACGCCCCGACCCCCCGTCCGAGGGCTTCGGCGAACCAGCGCAGCGTCTGGCCCAGCCCGTCTTCGAGCCCCACCCGCGGGCGCCAGCCCAGGCCGCAAAGCCGGGTCACGTCCGGGTCGCGGCGGCGTGGGTCGTCGGGCCAGGCGGCCCCGTGGACGATCGGGCTCTTCGACCCGCTGATCCGCAGGATCGTCCGGGCGAAGTCCAGGATCGTCATCTCGCCGGGCCGGCCCACGTTGTAGGGGGCGGCGTCGCCGCGCTCGAGCACCGCGAGGATGCCGGCCACCGTGTCGCTCACGTAGCAGAACGACCGCGTCTGCCGGCCGTCGCCGTGCACGCACAGCGGCTCGCCCTGGAGGGCCGCGCACAGGAAGTTGGGCAGCGCGCGGCCGTCCTGGAGGGCCATGCGCGGGCCGTAGGTGTTGAAGATCCGGACGATGCGGGTCGACACGCCCCGCGCGCGGCCAAAGGCCGTGGTGAGGGCCTCGGCGTAGCGCTTGGCCTCGTCGTAGACGCTGCGCGGGCCGATGGGGTTCACGTGGCCCCAGTAGGCCTCGCGCTGGGGCGTCTCCTCGGGGTCGCCGTACACCTCCGAGGTGCTGGCGAGCAGGAAGCGCGCCCCGTGGCGCTCGGCGAGCCGCAGCGCCTGGTAGGTGCCCTCGGCGCCGACCCGCAGCGTCTCGATCGGGTGTTCGAGGTAGCCCGGCGGCGAGGCGGGGCTGGCGAAGTGCAGCACCTCGGTGACCGGGCCCGCCACGGGCACGGCCTCGATCACGTCGGCTTCGACCAGGGTGAAGCGCGGCTCGGCGGCAAGGTGCGCCACGTTCTCGCGCCGGCCGGTGAGGAAGTTGTCCACGGCCGTGACCCGCCCCCCCGTGGCGAGCAGGGCGTCCACGAGGTGCGAGCCGATGAAGCCCGCGCCGCCCGTCACGACGGCGTGGCGGCGGGCGGCCGGCGGGGGGGACTCGGTCACGCGGGGGCTCCTAGGCCGAGAGCAGCTCGTCCAGGAAGCGCGTCGTGTACTCGCCGCGCTCGAAGTAGGCGTTGCGCAGGATGCGCCGGTGCAGGCCGAGGTTGGTCTGGATGCCGCCGACGCGCATCTCGTCCAGGGCCCGGCGCATGCGCGAGGTGGCCTCCGCCCGGGTGTCGGCGTGCACGAGCACCTTGGCCACCATGCTGTCGTAGTTGGGCGGGACGCGGTAGCCGGGGGCGAGGTGCGAGTCGACCCGGACGCCCGGGCCGCCGGGGGGCTGCCAGTGGGTGACCACGCCGGGCGACGGCGCAAAGCCCCGCTCCGGGTCCTCGGCGTTGATCCGGCATTCGATGGCGTGCCCCCGGAAGGGGATCTGGCCCTGCTTTCGGCCGAGCGGCTCGCCCGCGGCGACGCGCAGCTGCTCCTTGATCAGGTCGATGCCCGTCACCAGTTCGGTGACGGGGTGCTCGACCTGGATGCGGGCGTTGACCTCGATGAAGTAGAAGCGCTTGCCCTCGTAGAGGAACTCGACGGTGCCCGCCCCGTGGTAGCCGACCTGCCGGGCCAGTTTGACGGCCGCGATCCCCATCTTCTTGCGGATGTCCGGGGGAATGGCGGGGCTCGGGCTCTCCTCGATCAGCTTCTGGTGGCGCCGCTGGACCGAGCAGTCCCGCTCGCCCAGGTGGATCACGTCGCCGCGGCGGTCCCCGAGGATCTGGATCTCGACGTGGCGCGGGGCCTCCAGGTACTTCTCGATGTAGACCGACGCGTCGCCGAACGAGGCCTCGGCCTCCGAACGGGCGGTGGCGAGGTTGTTGATCAGGGCCATGTCGTTGTGGGCCACGCGCATGCCCCGGCCGCCCCCCCCGCTCACGGCCTTGATCAGCACGGGGTAGCCGACCCGGTGGGCGACCTCGAGCGCCTCCTGGTCGGTGCCCACGGGGCCCTTGCTGCCCTCCACCACGGGGATGCCGGCGGCGACGGCCGCGCTGCGGGCCTCGGCCTTGTCGCCCACGCGCCGGATGGTCTCGACGTCCGGCCCGATGAACTCGATGTTGTTGGCCCGGCAGATCTCCGCGAAGTGGGCGTTCTCCGAGAGGAAGCCGTAGCCGGGGTGGACGGCGTCCACGTTGGCGATCTCGGCCGCCGAGATGATGCTCGGGATCGAAAGGTAGGACTTCGCGCTCGGGCCGGGCCCGATGCAGATCGCCTCGTCGGCGAGTTCGAGGTAGGCCGCGCCGGCGTCGGCCTTCGAGTAGACGACCACCGTCTCGATGTTGAGCTCGCGGCACGCGCGGATCACCCGCAGCGCGATCTCTCCGCGGTTGGCGATGAGGATCCGGTTGAACATCGTCCGCCGGCTAGCCCACCTTCACGCGGAACAGCGGCTGGTCGAACTCCACGGGCTGGCCGTCCTCGACGAAGATCTCGAGGATCTGCCCGCTGATCTCGGCCTTGATCTCGTTGTTGACCTTCATCGCTTCCAGGATGCACACCACGGTGTCCTGGCCGACGGCGTCGCCCACCTGCACGTAGGGCGGGGCGTCGGGGTTGGGCCGGCGGTAGAAGGTCCCGACCATGGGCGAGCAGATGTCCTTGGTCCCGGGCGGGGGGC
>JAPKHB010000405.1 GCA_026647295.1 Planctomycetota bacterium
CCCGCCCTGACCGATCCGATCCCTCGGGCGACCGGGAGGTTCATGGCGCGCAGGCGGACCCCGACACAGGGCCGGTTCGACCGGCTGCGGGCCCTGCTCGCAACGCGGGCGGGCCGGGCCCTCGTGCGCGCGGGCCTGGGGGCGGTGGTCCTCCTGGCCACGGGGCTGGTGGTGCGCCAGGCCCGCGCCTACGCCGGGGGGCTGGCCGCCTATCGGGTGGGCCCGGATCGGGTGCACCTGCTCGGGCTGCCGGAGTGGCTGCGGCCCCAGGTGCGCGAGCGCCTCTTCGACCCGGCGCTGCTCGGCGCGTTCTCGGTCTCCATCTACGACGTCCACGCCCCCGACCGCGTCCGGGATCGGATCCTCGCGCACCCGCTGGTGGAGGAGGTGGAGGAGGTCGTGCTGCGCTACCCCGCCCGCGCCTTCGTGCGCGTGCGGCTGCGCACGCCGCTCGCACGGGTCGAGGTGCCCGGCTGGCGGGCCGACGGCGGCGCGGCCGGGCTGTACCTCGCGGAGGACGCGCGCCTCCTGCACCCCGTGCCCTACGAACCGCTCGTGGCCGAGCGGGCGGCGCCCCTGCCGCGCGTCGTCGGCATCCGCGCCGCGGCGCCCCGGCGGCTGGGCGAGGTCTGGGAGGACGGCTCCGAACGCGTGCTGGAGGCGATCGCGGCGGCGCAGATGGCCCGGCGCCTCCACGCGGACTTCCAGGGGCGCGTGTGGGTGGAGGAGATCGACGTCGCCCGCTTCCCTGCGCCGGCGCGGGCGCGCGAGCGGGGCGAGGTGCGGCTCGTGCTCTCGTGTCCGGCTCCGCTGGGCGGCGGCCGCGTGCTGCGCACCGTGGAGTGGGGGCGCACCGAGCGGGCGCTGGGCGCCGTGCCGGGCGAGGACTCCTACGCGACCAAGCTCTCGCGCCTGCGCACGCAACTCACGCTGGCCCGCATCCCGCCGGTGCTGGATGTACGCTACGAAGTGAATTGAGCCGCCCCTTCGCCAGCCCCGGGCCCGGCGCGCCGGCGCGCCGGCGCGACCCGGCGCCGGCATGGCTCGCGATCCTCCTCCTGGGCGCGTGCCTGGGGGCCCTGGGGGGCGCGCCCGCCACCTGGCTGCCCGCCGCGGGCGCCCCGCTCCTCGCGCTGCTGCTCGTCCTCACGCTGGGCTGGACGCTCGTCGTGGGCGCCGCGGGCGGGCCGTGGCGCGCGCTGGGCTGTCTGCTCGCGGCGCTGCCGGCGCTGGGCTTTGCGATGCGCCAGGGCGGGGGGCCGGAGGCGCCCGCCCCTGCGCCCGCGGTCGCGGCCCTGGCCGTGCTCTCGCTGGCCGTGGCGTGTCTGGCGCCCCGCCTGCGTGCTGGGCTCGCGGCGGCGCTGATCGGCCTGCTGCTGGCCGACGCGGTGCTCGGGCGCGCCTTCGCGGCGCTCCTGCCCGCCGACCTGAATGCCCTGGCCCACCCGCTGGCCGAGCCCCCGCGGCCCCCGCCCAACCGGGCGGCCCCCGCCGGGTTGCGCCCGGGCGGCCCGGTCTTGATCCCGCCCGGGGTCGCGCATCCGCTCACCCACGGACCCGGACCGTGGTGGGAGGCGGCCGGGAGTGGATCCCACCCCGGGCCCCGGCCCGTCGTGCTGCCCCTCGCGGCGCCGGAAGGCCTCGCCGAGGTGGCCCGGGCCGCCCCCACGACGGTGCTTCCGGAGGCCCTGCTCGATCCGGCGCACGCGCTGGACCTGGACGCGGTGGACCTCGTCTGGGTCGGCCCGCGCGCCTGGGATCCGGCCGACCCCCGGGCCGAGGCCCGCAGCCGCGCGCTGCTGGGCTGGGTGCGGCGGGGGGGCCTCCTGGTCGGGCCGGGCCCCGAGGAGGAGTGGCCGGCCCGGCTGGGCCTGGCGCTCGGGGCCGCCGCGGCCCCGGGGAGAGGGGGTGAGGCGGTCACCCCCGGGCGCGGTGGGGAGGCGGTCGCCGTGCCCCGCCCCCTCGGCCTTGGCCGGGTGCTGCGGCCCGCGGCGCCTTCCGAGGTGGCCGCCCTCCTCGAGGCGCGGGGCTGGGTCCGCCCTGTGGCCACCCTCCTCGACGGCGCCGCGGTCGCCCCGCCGCCCCTGCCCGGCCAGCCGCGCTGGGAGCCGCCGGCCCCCGGCGCCCGGGGGCCGGTTGGCTGGATCCTCGGGATCTTCGCGTTCGCCCTGGGCGGCTTCCTCTGGATGGTCCCCTCCCGCGCCGCCCCCGGCGTGACGGCGGCGCTTGCGGCGGGAGCGCTGGCCCTGCTGACGAGCCTGCCGGCGCCGCCGATGGCCCGGCTGGCCGCGGTGGTGCTCGAGGTGGGGGGCGAGGGGGGGCGGCGCGTCGACGCCCTGCTCATCGCCGCCGGCCCGGGCGGCTTCGAGCGGGCCCTCTCCTTCGAGGACGGCGGGGTCGTTCGACTCCTGGGCGGGCGCCTTACCGCGACGGGCACGGTGTACGTTGCCCCCGGGCAGAGCGCCTGGCTGGTGCGGGAACGGCCGGTTCCGGGCCCCGACCCCGCCGACCACGAGGCGCGCGACTCCGCGTGGCTGCGCCCCCTCCTGGTGGGGGCGGCCGATCCCCAACGGATGCGCTTCGGGCGCTGGCCGGGCTTCGCGCTGCGCGTCGACGGGCGCCGCGAGGCCTTCGTGGCCCAGACCCTGCGCTACCGGCCGCCCGAACCCCGCCGCCCGCCGTAGGGCTTGTCTGGGGGCGGCGCTTGACCGCGCGGGCCCCACGGCTACCCTCGCTCGCTTCCCCCCCGGCATCCGGCCGCGGGGCGTGCCTCCTGCGAGTGGACCCCCATGCAGAAGACCACCCTGGCCACCACCCGGCGCCACGAGGCGATGTCCTGCCGCAAATACCCGTCGATCGCTTCCTGGGCTTGAACGGCGCGGTCGAGCGCGGCATTCATCCCCGGCTTATAGGCTCCCAGCAGAATCAG
>JAPKHB010000406.1 GCA_026647295.1 Planctomycetota bacterium
TCGACGACGGCGCTACGCAGCCAGCGGTAGACCCCCTTCCCCTCCGGGTTGACCTGGACGATCCGGCGGCCGCGGACGAGGGCCGGGAAGCGGCGGGCGTAGGCGTCCCAGCGGGAGCGGGACACGTGGACGAGCGCCGAGGCCTCGGCGGCGCTTAGGAGGGCGTCTTCGGGGGGAAGGGGCCTGGGACGGGGCACACCCCTACGGCGTGACAGCCTGCGTCGCGGCCGTGACGCGGGCCCGTCACAACTGCAGGGGCGAGGCGATGCCTACGTCGACCAGGGGGTCTCGTCGTCCGGCCTGTAGGCGAAGACCTCTCCAGTCTTCAGGGACTTCCGAAGGTGTCGCCAGAGAGCCGCGTGGTCCTTCTTGATTGCTTCTAGGGCGCGTCGGATTGCCTGCGTCACGGACTGCCGGGCCCGCTCGCGGTCGCTGGCGGCTTGGCGCTGGCGGCCCCCGAGACCAGTGGCCCGCCGGACCTCCGCGAGCAGCGCCTCCCGCTCCTCTTGGAGGGCGGGCGGCCGCCCGAGGTCGTGGTTCGCCTCCGCCTCGGCCAAGTCCTGGTCGATCTCGGCGATCCGCCGCCTGAGATTCCCCAAGGCCTCCGAGTCGAGGATCTCACCCGCGGACCCCGCCGCGGGAGTGCCCTGCCTACCCGCGGCCGCAGACCTTAGCGTGATGGCGTGGACCTCGTCGTCCGGGTTGCGGAGCAGGTGGCAGATGTAGTCCATGCCCTTCAAGTGCTGGATGGTCCGAGACTCGCTCCCGTACGCAACGAGCCACGTCCGTCCCTGGCGTTGAAAGACCCGCGCGTTAGTCGTGGCCGCTCGCTCCAGCCTCACATCACTGCCCCTTGAAGCGGGAAGCACCGCGTGCAGAAAGGGAGCGAGGATCTCGCTTACCGTCCGACGGGGGCGGATGGAGCCGACCATGTCCAGAGCGAAGTCGTCCGCGAGGGAGATGAAGTGCGCACGCCTACGCCGGAGCACGTCTTCGTACTCGGCCCTGAACAGGTCGCGCGTGGGAGCGGCGAGGATGAACGGACCGCCCGCACGGGCGACGAGGGCGTCCACGACATGCCGGAGGTCCTCCGGCTCGGTTTGCACGGTCATGTGGACCGGGAAGAGATGGCCCGGCCGAGGACTGTAGGTCCCGATCGACCACGTCAGCGGCAGGCCGCCCATAGAGGCGTGCTGGGCGACGGCACCGAGGGCGACGGCTAGGGCCTCGCCCAGCGCCCGGCGGTCCACCTCGTAGACCACGATGTCCGCACGGGTCAGCGGAAGCGGGTCGCACCGCCGCGGCTCGCAGCAGCAAACCGCGACCAGGTCCTCCGGCCCGTGCTCGACGACGTCGTGGGAACAGTCGCAGGGGCTGTGGGCGGGGCATGGGTAGGCAGAGGCCCGGCTGCCGTCGGGCGCGAGGAACTTCGATGCCGCCTTGTACTCCTCTCCCAGGTGCGCACGCCACTCGGCCGCCACCGCGCGAAGCCCGTGCACGGACTCTAAGGCGCGCCAGAGCCGGTGAGATTTGCCCACGTCCGCCTACCGGGGGTCGGCAAGGATGAAGCCGCGCTTCCTGAGCCACCGCTCGGCCACGGTGCTGTCCCCGTCCCGCAGGTACTGGGCGACGTTGGACGGCCGGATGGTCACCGTCCGGGGAGTCTTGGAGTCCGAGAACTTCACCGCGAAACTCGCGCGGGTCATGCGCGCCTTCTCCGGCAGGCCGCGCCCACGGCTTTCGAGGGCGCGGAAGAGGTCGTTTGCCTTGAGGATCGTGATCTCCTTCTCCGGCCCACCCCAGAAGATCTCGACCTGCTTCAGCTTCACGGACTCGATCCCATCGACATCGTCACAGACGAGCGCCTTCGCACCATGTGTCCGCAGCGGCTCGAGCGTGTACTTGGCGGTTCCGGGAAAGAACTCGTCGTGGCCGAACAGATGGCGCCCGAACATCTTGCGATAGAGTTCCTTCTCGCCCTTCGTGCAGGCGTGGACCTGGAGCTCGCCGAGGGAGTGGTCGTACACCAACACGTCGTGCGCCTCGGCACGGAATACGAGGCTGTCCGACTCGCCGTTTCGGATCACGCCCTTCCGCTCGAGGGGCTGCCCGTGCCTGACCAAGATCCAGATGGCCTCGTCCTTGGGGAAGAAACTCACTCGCGAACCGCGCCCTCGCCGGTTCTTCACGAACCAGCCGTCCAGGTCCGTCTCCAACGCGGTGACGACCTTCCGAGCGGGCGTCTTGAGCGCGGGCGGTTTCTCGCTCTTGGTCTGGTAGTACTCGAACGAGCGCGGGCGGGTCAGATAGTGCTCCGCGTGCTTGCGCTCGAGGAGATCGGGGTCCTGGAGCCAGACCTGGACGGCGACGTCCGCCGCGGTCGGGTCAGCGGCTCCCTTGAGCCGGATGCCCGCTCCCTCGCACACGGACATGAGGTCCTCCATTCGCTGGGGCGTGGCCATCTCGTGGATGAGGTAGAGCGCGTTCGCCAGCTTTGGAGGGGTGTCAGAGTCCGGGGTCATGAATACGCGGGCAAGGCCCTCGTAGTCGACGCCGTCGGCCCGTCCTGCTGACGGCAGGGCAACGCCCCGCGCAGCGAAGAATTGCGCGTGCGGCGCGAGCAGCCTGATCAGGTGGTCGGGGTCGATTCCCCGGAGCGCGCCGGGCCGCGAGAAACGCTTGAGGTTGTAGGTCGCCATCGTGGTCCTGCCCCGCCGCGTCTGCGGGCGGGCGGGTCATCCCGCGCAGCATTCGCGGCTCTCAGTCCAAGCCCCGGACTGGTCGGTTCGGGGGAGCGAGCGTAGCCCCCGGGGGTGCCGCCCCCCGCCCAGCCGGGCGTCGACCCGGCGTCGATCGGGGGAGGGGGCCGGCCGTAGGGCTCTGAGCCGTCCCAGCACCCGTCCCAGCACGGGGGCGAAAT
>JAPKHB010000407.1 GCA_026647295.1 Planctomycetota bacterium
GGCGCCGCGCGCCCTCCCGCAGCACGAGGATCTCGGCGTGGGCGGTGGGGTCCTGGTCGCGTTCGCGCCGGTTGGGCGCCGCGGCCAGGGCCTCGCCGGCGCACACCAGCACCGCCCCCACCGGCGCCTCGCCGGCCTCGAAGGCCCGGCGGGCCTCCGCGAGCGCCCGCTCCATCCAGCGCTCGTCCTCGTCCCCGCCCACCGTCAGCGGCGGTTGGCGCGCTGGCGCCGGGTCCACTGGTCGCGCCGCTCGCAGGCCTTGCGCTCCCGCCATCCGGGGCAGGTCACGAACAACGTCAGGCTGTGGTCGTGCAGGGCGAAGCCGTGCTCCTTGACCACCGCCTCCTGGAGGCGCTCGATCTGGGGGTTCTGGAACTCCACGACGGCCCGGCAGTCCACGCAGATCATGTGGTCGTGGTGCTCGCGGTCCAGCGCGCGTTCGTAGCGGCGCAAGCCGTCGGCGAAGTCGTGCCCCTCGAGCAGCCCGGCCTCCTCCAGGAGCGAGAGGCCGCGGTACACCGTGGCCAGCGAGACGCGTTCGCCCTCGCGCACCATCGCCCGGTGCAGGTTCTCGGCCGTGAAGTGGCCCGGCTGCTCCAGCGCGGCGCGCACGAGGGTGCGGCGCTGCTCGGTGGCCTTGAGGCGCTTGGAGCGCAGGAACGCCGCGAAGGCGTCCAGGGCCTGATCGAGGATGGCCGGGTCCACGCCCACGGCCGGGATTGTAGGCCGGGGGGCCTACTTCATGGAGGCGATCCGGGCCAGGGCGCCCGGGACCTGGGCGTGGACCGCCGGGGGGGCCCGGACCACGAGGTAGGTGTCGGTGGCCCGGATGGCCCAGTCGTCGTTCTGGGCCCACTGCTCGGGCAGGACCAACTCGCGCAGCAACTCGGCCACCGCGTCGCCCGTGGCCAGGGGGTCGTCCTCGACCTCGACCTCGGGGACGTACTCCTCCTCGATGAAGCCCGAGGGGTTGAGGTTGATCTCCGGGGCGATGAAGTCGACCTTCTGCCAGGTGATGTGCGAGATGGCGTACATCCGGGTGACCGGCTTGCCGTAGGAGTCGGCCTTGGAGGTGATCCACACGACGTTGTCCCGCACCACCCAGGCCATCCCGTAGGGCTCGAGCAGCATGTCGAGCAGGCTCGCCAGGCTCACGTCCTCGAAACTCATGGTGTAGCGGATGTCGTTGTACTCGATGCCCGCCTTGGCGAGCGCGGCCTGCTTCACGAAGAAGTTGCGCCCCGTGGCCACCCGCAGCCACTTGAGGGCGTCGCCGAGGCCCAGGTCCTTGAACTCGACCTTGGACAGGCGCTGGGCCCGCAGCGTGCGGGCCAGGGCCACGTCCTTCGGGCGCGGCTCGGCGTGCGGGGCGGGGCCCAGGGGCAGGACGAGCAGCAGGGCGGCGAGCGCGGGGAGCAGCAGGAGGGGGCGCAGCATGGGTCGGCTCCGGGGACAGCCATGCTAACGCCGGCGCCGCGCCGGGGTTGCGCGTCCCCGGCTTCAGCGGGCGGCTCCGAGCACGCGGTGGCCGATGTCGCGCCGGAAGTGGGCCTGGTCGAAGCGGATCGCCTCCACGCCCGCGTAGGCGCGGCCCGCGGCCTCGGCGAAGTCGTGCCCGAGCGCGCTCACGCACAGCACGCGGCCTCCGGCCGTGACGAGTTCGTGGTCGCGCCGGCGCGTGCCCGCGTGGAACACGGAGACCCCCGGGACGGCGGCCGCGGCCTCCAGGCCCTCGATGGGCTTGCCGGCCTGGTAACTGCCCGGGTACCCCCCCGAGGCCATCACCACCCCGACGCAGGGGCGTTCGTCCACGACCGGCGGCGGCAGGGCCGAGAGCCGCCCGCCGGCCGCGGTGTACAGCACCTCGAAGAGGTCGCTGCCCAGGCGCGGCAGGATCACCTCGGCCTCGGGGTCGCCGAAGCGGACGTTGAACTCCAGCACCCGCGGACCGCCCTTGGTGAGCATCAGCCCGGCGTAGAGCACGCCGCGGAACTCGACCCCCTCCAGGCGCAGGCCGTGGAGGGTCTGCACGAGCACGTCCTTCACCACCCGGTCCAGCAGCGCGCCCTCGACGACGGGGGCGGGGCTGTAGGCCCCCATGCCCCCCGTGTTCGGCCCGGTGTCCCCGTCGAAGGCCGCCTTGTGGTCCTGGGCCGTGGGCAGGAGGAAGAGGGTCTCGCCGTCCGTGATGGCGTGGACCGAGGCCTCCTCCCCGCGCAGGTACTCCTCGACCACCACGGTGCGGCCGGCCTCCCCGAAGCGCTCCTCCTGCATGCACTCGGCGAGCGCGGCCAGGGCGGCCTCGCGGTCGGGGCAGACCGTGACGCCCTTGCCCGCGGCCAGCCCGTCGGCCTTGAGCACGAGGGGGTAGTGCGCGGGGCCGCAGAGGTACTCGCGCGCCGGGGCGAGGTCCCGGAACACCTGGTAGTCGGCGGTCGGCACGTTGTGCCGCCGCATCAACTCCTTGGCGTAGCGCTTGCTCCCCTCCAGCCGGGCGGCCTCGCGCGTGGGCCGCTTGCAGGTTTCTTTGGCACGCCTCTGCTCGGCGTGACGCCGCTCACCGTGCAGTTCACCGACACCTCCACCGGCCTCATCACAAGCTGGCTGTGGGATTTCGGCGACGGCCACACCAGCACCGAGCAGAATCCGCAGCACACTTATGATGTGCAGGTCGATCCCAAATTCACCGTCAGTCTCACCGTCACCGGCCCGGGCGGCAGTGACACCGAGACCAAGGTGAATTACATTGAAGTGCTGCTCGCCCTCGAGGTCAATATCGAAGCAGCGCCGGCCTCCGGTCTGGCGCCGCTGACGGTGGCGTTCAGCAGCTCGTCCAATGTGCCGATCGCGAGCTATGCCTGGAGTTTTGGCGATGGCGGCACCAGCACCGAGGCGCATCC